>JALCDN010000005.1 GCA_022641595.1 Ruminococcus sp.
ATAGGACCAGGTTGTGTCCATCTGGGTGTTGAGAACATTCAGAAAGTTGGTGCTATAGGTAAGGCAGGCTATGGCTGGAGCGTCAAAATTATAGATGAAAACGGCAATACAGTAAAACAAGGCGAAGTTGGAGAGCTTGCTGTAAAAGGTCCGGGTGTTATGAAATGTTATTATCATGACCCGAAAGCTACGGCAGAAACTATTCATGATGGCTGGCTTTTTACAGGCGATATGGCTCAGGAAGATGAGGACGGTTTTATTTTCCTCGTTGACCGTAAAAAAGATGTTATCATAAGTGGCGGCGAAAATCTCTATCCTGTACAGATAGAGGACTTTCTCAGAAGTAATCCTGCTATAAAGGACGTTGCAGTTATTGGACTTCCGGACAAGCGTCTGGGTGAAATTGCTGCGGCAATTATTTCAATAAAGCCTGAATGCACCTGCACAGAAGACGATATCAATAATTTCTGTCAGAAACTTCCGAGATATAAGAGACCTCACAGAATTATTTTTGCTGAAGTACCAAGAAATCCTACCGGAAAAATTGAAAAGCCAAAGCTTCGCAAAATATATTGCGGCGAAAGTGTCGTTGCTACTCAGAATAAAGCCTGAAAATGCCAAAATGATTTTGAAGTATCTGAATCTTATCTTTGAAAGGTGAATTTTATGATTTTAGCTGTCGATATAGGAAACACAAATATCGTTATAGGCTGCTTTGAGGATAACAGAATACTGTTTATCGAACGTCTGACAACCAATCAGTTTGCAACTGTTCTGGAATATTCAGTTTCATTCAAAAACGTGCTTGAGTTTAATGAAATTAAGGCAGATGAAATTGAAGGCTCAATTATTTCCTCAGTAGTTCCATCAGTAACAGATACAGTAAATGAAGCAGTAAAGAAAACTATCGGAACAAAGTCAATTATTGTGGGACCCGGGATAAAAACAGGTCTCAGCATAATGATAGATAATCCGGCTCAGCTTGGAAGTGACCTCGTTGTTGGTGCTGTGGCAGGACTTGCAAATTACAGTCTGCCACTTGCTATCATTGATATGGGAACTGCAACCACTGTAGCTGTAGTTGACAGCAAAAAGCATTATATCGGCGGTATTATTATGCCGGGAGTCAGAGTATCCCTTGATTCATTAACAGTAAAAACAGCGCAGCTGCCAAAAATAAGCCTTGAAGCTCCAAGCAGAGTTATAGGTACAAATACTATTGATTGTATGAAAAGTGGCATAATTTACGGAAGCGCTGCCAATATTGACGGCGTTCTTGACAGAATAGAAAATGAACTCGGTGAGAAAATTACTTGCGTTGCTACAGGCGGACTTGCAGAACTTATAATTCCTCATTGTAAGCGCAAGATAATTCTTGATCAGGAATTGCTGCTCAAAGGACTTATGATTATCTATAATAAAAATAATCCAGTATAAATATTTTGTCGGAAAAATATACGGAAAGGATTCTATATTGGGAATTATCGAAAAGATTTACTCCATTGATGCCGATATTCTTTTATTCATTCAGGATAATCTCCGCTTTGCACCAATTACGACAGCTATGAGGTTTATTACTTCACTCGGTAATAAAGGTGCAGTGTGGCTTCTCATCGGCTTTATACTTTTAGCTTTCAAGAAATATAGAAAAGTAGGTATTACAGTAATAATTGCGGAAATATTTGGCTTGATTATTACAAATCTTATGCTTAAAAACGCAGTACATAGAATAAGACCTTTTTACTATATAGATGGCCTGACAACGCTTATAAATTATCCAAAAGACTGGTCATTCCCGTCAGGACATACCACAAGCTCATTTGCTGCCGCATTAGTCATAGCATACTATATGCCAAAAAGATATGGGATTGCTGCAATTATTCTTGCTGTATTAATTGCATATTCAAGGCTTTACGTTGGAGTACATTATCCGAGTGACGTTGTTGGCGGAATTATCTGCGGTGCAATTGCTGCGCTTTTGGCGGTATTTTTTGTTGAAAAGTCCTGTAATTATACTAAAAAAATATCCGCCGCAAAGCACAACGAAAAATAACAAAGCCTGTCCGCTGAAAAATCTTACGGACAGGCTTTTAAAATTAGCATATTAAAAATTACAGACCGGATCTGCAAAAAAAGTTAAGAAATACTTGACAAATTGACTTGTATATGTTAAAATAATCTTGCCGCATATTTCAGGCAGATTTAAAGTGCTACTTTTAAGCACGCCTGACGTAGCGAGTTTTTAGAAAAGGCAGGTGCCAAAGAATGTACGCAGTTATTGAAACAGGCGGAAAACAGTATCAGGTAAACGAAGGCGATGTATTATTCATCGAAAAGCTTTCAGCAGAGGCTGATGAGGCTGTAACCTTTGATAAGGTTGTTGCTCTTAGCAATGATGAGGGCTTTAAGCTCGGTGCTCCATACGTTGAGGGTGCTACTGTAAATGCTAAGGTTATTAAGAACGGCAAGGCTAAGAAGATCACAGTTTTCACTTACAAGTCAAAGAAGTGCGAAAAGAGAAAAATGGGTCACAGACAGCCTTACACTCAGGTAAAAATTGAGACAATCAACGCATAAGCTATGATTGTTGCTGAATTTATCTGCGGAAAAAATCTGATGACGGGATTTACTGTAAGCGGACATGCCGGCTATAATACAAATGGCAACGATATTGCTTGTGCTTCAGTTTCCTCTGCTGTTCAGTTTGCAGCAAATCTGATTACCGAAATTTTCAAAGTAAAGTCAGACGTATATGTCGGCAATGACATTATTCGCTTTAAACTTTGCTCTGAATCGGAACAGGCAGGAAAAATTATTTCAGGTCTTAAGCTTCAGCTCGAATTGCTGTCACAGGAATTTCCCAAGACTATTAATATTAAAATTTTGGAGGTGTAAGTATGTTAGTAATTAGTATGCAGTTCTTCGCTCATAAAAAGGGTGTTGGTTCTACAAAAAACGGTCGTGATTCAGCCGCTCAGAGACTCGGTGTCAAGAGAGGCGACGGACAGTTCGTTCTTGCCGGAAATATTCTCGTTCGCCAGCGTGGTACTCATATCCACCCGGGTAACGGTGTCGGAATCGGTTCCGATGATACATTATACGCTACTGTAAGCGGTAAGGTTAAGTTTGAACGTGACGGACGTGACCGTAAAAAGGTTTCTGTTTACGCAGAATAATTATTACGCTTCATTGTCGAAAATCCCGAGCTTATGCTTGGGATTTTCTTTTGAAAAAGCTCAGTAATCTCTTAATGTAAAGAAACGCATAGTCGGATTTGCTATGCCGCAGCAATGCTATGCTTGAAATCCACATACATTTCTTTCGGAATTTCCGCTAAGAAAATAATCGACAATGCCTTCAGCACTATAATTTTAAATGCTGACAGCGTAAAATAATGGCGATGCCTTATGAGGTGAATTATGTTTGTAGATAAAGCAAGAATTAAAATCAAAGCCGGAGATGGCGGAGACGGTGCCGTTTCCTTCCATCGTGAAAAGTATGTTGCTGCAGGCGGACCCGACGGCGGTGACGGCGGAAAAGGCGGAGATATTATTTTTCAGGTTGATGATAACTTCTCAACGCTCATAGATTTCCGCTATAAACGCAAGTATATGGCAAATAAAGGCGAAGACGGAAGTGCAAATAACTGCACCGGAAAAAACGCTGAGCCGCTTATTATAAAAGTTCCAAGGGGTACTCTCATTAAAGACGCTGAAACCGGTCGTATTATGGCTGATATGTCATCCGACGAACCTTGCATTGTCGCAAAAGGCGGAAAAGGCGGTAAGGGTAACGTAAATTTTGCAACATCAACTCGTCAGATACCTAAATTCGCAAAACCCGGCTTTATCGGTGAAGAATTTGACGTAATTCTTGAACTGAAGCTGCTTGCTGATGTAGGTCTTGTTGGTTTCCCAAATGTTGGTAAATCAACACTTATATCTGTTGTAAGTGCTGCTAAGCCAAAAATCGCAAATTACCATTTTACTACACTTACCCCTGTTCTCGGAGTGGTAAAGGTCGAGGAAGAAAAGTCATTTGTAATGGCTGATATCCCAGGTCTTATTGAGGGTGCAAGTGACGGAGTCGGTCTCGGTCACGAATTTTTGCGTCACGTTGAAAGATGCCGTCTCATTCTTCATGTGCTTGATGTTTCAGGAATTGAAGGCAGAAATCCTGCTGATGACTTTGAAACCATCAATAAGGAACTTGCTAATTTTAGTGAGGAGCTTGTAAAATGTCCTCAGATAGTGGCTGCGAATAAGTGCGATATGGCTACTGATGAGCAGATATCAAAGCTTCGTGATTTTATTACTGCCAAGGGAATACCTTTTTACTGCATATCAGCAGCTACAACAAAAGGAACAGCTGAACTTATTCAAAAGGTAGCTCAGGTACTCGATACACTGCCGCCAATTAAGGAATATCAGGCTGAACCTTTACCAGAGCCGACACTTGATGAATCTGCCGGATTAAATGAAAAATTCGAAATCACTGTCGATAATGATATTTACTTTGTTGATGCACCTTGGATTGAACCAATTATGCGTACAATTGACATTGATGACTATTCATCTCTTCAATATTTTCAGAGAGTTCTCAGAAACAGTGGAATTATTGATAAACTTGAAGAAATGGGCATCAACGAGGGAGATACTGTTGACCTGCTTGGCTTTGAATTTGACTATGTAAAATAAATATGAATAAAATTATAAGCGAACACGATGCAAATCAATACAGTCCATTATCACTTGCTTTTCTTGGAGACGGTGTTTATGACGTGCTTGTTCGTCATTATTTGCTCTCAATTGCAAATATGCCTGTCGCAAAACTTCATTCAATGAAAATAAAACTCGCTTGTTGTGAATTTCAGTCAAAAGCTTATGACAAGCTTACAGAGTTGCTTTGTGAGCATGAGCTTTCAATTCTCAAAAGAGGACGAAATGCGTCTGGCAATACAATTCCAAAGCATTCAAGCTCCGCTGAATACAAAAAAGCTACTGCTGTTGAATGTCTGTTTGGTTATCTATACCTTACGGGCAATAATGACAGAATTAACGAGATTTTTGATTTGATTTGCAATTTATATATATCAGAAAACCAAGACTTGTAAACTATTACTGATAAGGAGTATTTTGTTATGTCAGGACATTCAAAATGGAATAATATCAAACGTAAAAAAGAAGCTACTGACGCCGTTAAAGGTAAGGTCTTTACAAAAATCGGTCGTGAAATAACCGTTTGCGTTAAAGAAGGCGGTGCTGATCCTAATAACAACAGTAAACTTCGTGACCTTATTGCAAAGGCAAAGGCAAGCAACGTTCCTAACGATAATATTGACAGAGTTATCAAAAAAGCTGCCGGAAGTGACGACAAAAACAGCTACGAAACTATGGTTTATGAAGGTTATGGTCCAAGCGGAGTAGCAGTTATCGTGGAATGTCTTACGGATAATAAAAACAGAACCGCAGGCGATGTACGTCATTATTTTGATAAGTTCGGCGGAAATCTCGGTACAACAGGTTGTGTTTCATTTATGTTTACTCAAAAAGGCTTTGTCATTCTTGAAAACACGGGAATTGATGAGGATACTGTAATGGAGGACTGCTTTGAATTTGGCGGTGATGATCTTACGGTAAATGAAGAAACAATTGAAATTGAATGTGCTCCGGAAAATCTTCACGCTTTGAGAGAAGGTATGACTTCAAAAGGCTATAATGTTCTTTCTGCTGATGCAGAACAGGTTCCTTCAACATACACAACACTTACCGATGAGGATAGTATTAAGAAAATGGAACTCCTTCTTGAACACCTTGAAGACAACGATGATGTTCAGAATGTTTACCATAACTGGGAAACAAATGACTGATAACAGAATATAATAATTTTTGAGGCTGCTGCATCTTTGTGCAGCAGCTTTTCCATTGATTTGCGAACTACAAAATATTGTATAATATATTAGCAAATTTTCAAAGAATTCTTTTATACATTTTTTACTAAAAAAATAGGTGAAAATTTGCGTAAGTTATTGACGTGAATTGATAAATATTATATAATAAGAAGTGTGATTGATTTCATAATCATATTGGTGTAAAAAGGATGAGATATTTGAAAAATTTAGTTTCAGCTTCAATTTTAAGTGCTGATATGCTTAAGCTTGGTGAAGAAGTAAGAAAACTTGAAAAAAATAATGTGGATATGCTGCATTTTGACGTTATGGACGGCATATTTGTCAACAATATAACCTATGGCATTCCTATATTAAATTCAATTAACAAGATTACTGATATCACTCTCGATGTTCATCTTATGATTTCTGAACCATTAAAATATGTGAATGCTTTTGCAGATAACGGTGCAGATATCATCACATTTCACATTGAAAGTAAAAGCGATCCGCTCGAAACAATTAATGCAATAAAACAAAAAGGTGTGAAGGCTGCTATTGCTTTGAAACCGAATACACCTGTAGCCGTTGTCGAAAAATTTGTACCATATCTGGATATGATACTTATAATGACAGTAGAACCGGGCTTCGGAGGTCAGAAGTTCATTGAATCAACTGTATCAAAAATCCGTGACCTTAGAAAATTTATAACCGATAATGAACTGTCAGCTGATATCCAGGTGGACGGTGGCATTGACGCCGTTACATCACAAAAAGTTAAGTCCGCCGGTGCTAATGTTCTCGTTTCGGGAAGTTACCTGTTTAAATCTGAAAATATGAGTGATGCAGTAAAACATATAAGGGAGTAACTGCAATGCTTATTAATAAAGCAAAAAAAGAGAGATTTGTCTGGCTTGATATCACTATTACACTTGCGGCACTTCAGCTTATGGCTTACTTTTATTATGGCTTGCATACGGTTGTAACCGCTTTTGCGTGTGTAGCATTTTCGTTTGTATGTGAATATATTTCTGTTCGCCTGTCAAACAAAAAGTTTACAGCCGATAATCTGACGTGCGTGAGTGATGGTCTTATAATTTCACTTATGATGCCGGCTGGAATCGACTATAAGATTCCTGTAATGGCATGTATTTTTGCTAATGTTGTAGGAAAAAATATTTTCGGCGGAAGAAAAAATATAATTTTTTCTCCTGCTGCTGTTGGGTATCTTTTTGCACTTACTTCATGGAAGGACAAGCTTAATATGTATCCTCTGCCGTTTGCAAGAATCGGCATCAGGGAACAAGCAAAGGAACTTGCAGTTTCTGCATCGTACACATTTAATACAACAGGAAAACTTTCTCTTTCTGATTATGATATCCTGCTCGGAAATTTTTGCGGTGGTGTCGGAACGGTAAGTATATTGCTTTTGCTGATAAGTGCAGTTATTTTGCTGTTCAGACGTGATATTTCTTTAGGTGCTTTTGTCGGAGCTGTTGCAGGAAATGTATTTATGTCTGTAGTATGCCCGGTGACATCAGATATTTCTGATACGCTGAAGTATGTATTTACAACAAATATGACGCTCTTTGCCACAATATTTATTATTTCTGACATAAGAACAACTCCTCATAAATCGTACTATAGCTTCTATTATGGACTCTTTACTGCATTGATTTCATATGCACTTCTTTTAACAACAGGAATTGAAAATCTTTCCGTAATTATTGCTGTTTTGCTCACGCCTCTCGCTCTTGCACTTAAAAAGCTTGAAGATAAAATCAAATACCTCAAAAGTACTGAGACAATCGTTGAAACAGTTAAACAGAATAATGAACTGTCAGAAGAGATTGCAGCAGATATTTCAGTGGAAAATGATGATATATCGGAAATCGCATCTGATGCTATAAAGGAAATAAATGAAATTTCAGGCAATAACGTTTCAGCCGTTTCTTTTGAAGCAGCACAAATCGGAGAAGGTGATATAAGTGAAAATGCATAATTTCTCTCCTGTTGACGGACTGCTCAGAGATAATACTGTTTTGTCTGCTGGTATGGTAATATCGCCGATAATAATATGTGGAAATAATTTGCAAAATGCTGTTGCTCTTATTTATGCTTTTTCAATAATTACATTGTTTTCTGTGGCTCTTGCGTCTTTTGTGCCGCAAAAGCTTCCATATGCAGCAAAGATTATTGCCTATGCAATAATTTCGTCTGCGATCTTTATTCCTGTTAAAATTCTTACGGAGCAGATCTATCCTCAATGTTCTGAAAGCATCGGTATATATTTTCCATTGCTTGCTGTCAATTCTCTTATAGTTTATCAGACTGAAGTAAGATTCTTTAAAATGAGAAAACTGAAAATGATTTCGTCACTCGTTTTCTATATTCTCGGATTTGATTTTGTTATACTTCTTGTGGGCTTTATAAGAGAACTTCTTGCTTACGGAACAATCTATAATCATGTCGTTAATATGGATTCTATTATCAGTGGTATTGGTGCACCTTTTGGTGGCTTTATATTGCTTGGACTTCTTTGCGGCATTTTCAGAAAGCTCCGTACAATAGCTTCGTCGGGAAATGATTCAGACTCAGAGGTGAAGTAAGTGTTTATTATAACTCAGCTGATAACTCAGCTTTGTGCGAATATTATTTTTTCTCAGGCACTTGGAACAAGTACAATAATTATTGCCGCCAGAAACAAAAAAAATCTGGCATTTGCAGCGTGTACAATTATGCTGTTCACTACAGCAGGATCTTCACTTGCATACTTTGCAGATAAGGTCATTTCATCTGAAAATCAAAACTGGCTGATGCTGTGTTATGTAAGTATAATTGCACTTCTTTACGTTTGTGCACTGACGCTATTATGGCTCATAAATAAGAATATATTCAATAAAGCAAAACTTTATATTCATATATCAGCTTTTAACTGTGCTGTTGCAGGTTCAATGCTTATGGCACACAATAAAGCAGTTGGAATGCACATATTTTACAACTATTTTAAATCTGGTCTTGAAGCCGGAATAGGCTTCTTACTTGCCTCACTGATTTTGACCGCTGCATACAAAAATCTCAATTCATCAAAGGTTCCTGCTTCATTCAGAGGGTTTCCTGCAATGCTTGTCTATATCGGAATAATCTCTATGGCGCTCTATGCCCTGAAATAATGAATTGTGCTTATATTTGGGAGAGATAACAATGAAATTCAAGAACAAAGGAAGGAAAATCTACAAGACAAAAGAGAAAAATTATACTGGCAAAAGTGCATCTTCAAAATTATTTTCATTAGGACTTTCTCTTCTTTTTATAGGAGGTCTCGTGTTCGTAGGTTACAGTGCCGCTGAACCTATAATTAACTATACCAAGAAAAAAGGCGATAACAAGCTGCCGTCAATTACAGAGTACAGCACGGATAATAACAGCAGTGCTGAAGAAGAACTTGCTCAGACTACAAAAACTACTGACGAGAATCAGAAGAATAATTCAGCTCAGAATTATTTATGTGCTTCGCTGACTACAGATGCACTTACAAGTACTTCCGGACTTAAAGCAGCTCTGAGCGGCATTTCACCTTTTTCGGACGTAAAGTATATTGTTGTTCCGCTTAAAGTCAGCGGAGGAAAAATTTTTTATGCAAGCAAAATATCATCGGCTATTAACTCAGGTGCAGTTCAGTCAACACTTACTTTGAGTGAGATCTGTTCGGAAATTAAAAGTGCAGGCTACAGTCCGATAGCATATATCAGTATGCTTGATGATAATCTGATTCCTGAAACATATCCGGATATGGGTTATAAAACTTCCGATGACGGCTCAAAATGGCTCGATAACAGCATCGAAAACGGAGGAAAACCATGGGCATCTCCATTCAGCGATGTTTATGTAAAGTATGTCGAGGATATTTCCGCAGAGATTGCAGATGCAGGCTTTGAAAATGCTATATGTGCTGATGTCACATTTCCACATTTCCGTCAAAGTGATCTTAATTACATCGGAGATAAGGTAAAAGATCCTGAAAGATATCTTGTGCTTACATCTCTTGTGAATACTGTGTATTCAGACTTGCTTAAAAGCAAATGCTCTACTATGCTTGAAGTTTCTGCTGCCGATATTATAACAGGTAATGCTGATGTACTTCAACCAATGGTTTTGCAGGTAAGCACAGTGGTTCTCGACATTGACATCGACAAAATAGGCAGTTCACTTGATGCCAAAGGTATGGTCTACGAATTTAACGGCACTGTTTCTGATACCGTAACAAAGGTTCTTTCAATAGTCGATAAAAAGCTTTCAGGGTTCAATGTTGTTGTCAGAGTTACAGGAAACGGAATAAGCAGCAACGAAATGATGAATGCTCAGGAATCTATAGCAAAGGCAGGCTATAGTTCATATATTTTAGGATAATTAAAAATTTGCAGATTATTTGAATTTGCAAAGTAATTTAAAATTTTGGAGGTTATTATGGCGGAAAAGTTTACTGTATCACTGCAAAAAGTGATAGACGAATTTAAACTGGAAGTAATTTATATTCATAAGCCTGCTGCTGAGCTTATGATAGACGAAAATGATGTAAACAGACCAGGACTCCAGCTTATGGGCTTCTATGAGTACTTCAATCCGGAAAGAATCCAGATAATAGGCAAAATGGAATTCGCTTACCTCTCAACTATAGATGAGAAAACACGAAAGGAACGTCTTGAACTTCTTTTTTCACAAAGACTTCCTGCACTCATAATTACAAGAGAGTTGCCTTATTTTGCCGAAATGCTCGAACTTGCAAAGGAATATGAGGTTCCACTTCTTCGTAGTAAGGAAAGTACTTCAAACTTTATGTCAGGACTTATTGCATTTCTTAACCTTAACCTTGCACCAAGAATTACACGTCATGGAGTTCTTATCGAAATCTACGGCGAGGGCGTTTTCATCACAGGTGAAAGTGGTGTAGGTAAAAGTGAAACTGCAATAGAACTTGTAAAGCGTGGTCACAGACTTGTGGCTGATGATGCGGTTGAAATAAGAAAAGTTTCAAATATAAGCCTTGTCGGAAGTTCGCCTGATAATATCAGACATTTTCTTGAGCTTCGAGGAATAGGTATTATTAACGCACGACGTCTTTTCGGTATGGGTGCTGTAAAAATAACAGAAAAAATTGACCTTGTCGTTGAAATGGAACTTTGGAATCCGGAAAAGGTATACGACAGAATGGGCGTTGATACTCAATATGTATCTTTGCTTGGAGTAAAAGTACCATCACTTACAATTCCTGTAAAGCCGGGACGTAACCTTGCAGTAATTATGGAGGTTGCGGCTATGAACAACAGACAGAAAAAAATGGGATATAATGCAGCACAGGAGCTTCTTGACAGACTCGGTATGGAATCTGACAGCAAGGAAACTGTAAGGGATTACGATACTTTCTGATTTTGGGAGGAACTATGTCATATTTAAAAGAATTGACTGAACTTTGTAACGGTCTGAAATGCAGAATAATTCCGGACTGCTCTCTTAAAGAATATACAACATTCAAGTTCGGAGGGCCATGTAAGGCTTTGATAAGCATTAACAGCTCGGAGTCGGTCTCGGTTCTTGTAAGATATCTGAACCTCAACGAAATAAAATTCACTGTCATAGGCAGGGGAAGTAATCTTATTGTTCCTGACGAAGGATATGATGGAGTTGTTCTTCTGTTCAGTCACGATTTCGCATATACTTCATTAAGAGGCTCGAATATCGAATGTGAAGCAGGTACACTTCTTGCCTCAGCTTGTGTTTTTGCCCAGCAGAACAGCCTTACCGGTATGGAAAATCTATTCGGTATACCCGGTACTGTCGGCGGTGCAATATATATGAATGCCGGTGCATACGGCAGTGAAATATCTGATGTTGCTGTTTCAGCGGAATATGTCGATTCAAACGGATGCATTCATAATACTGTACTTTCTCAAACTGATTTTTCTTACAGACACAGCATATTTACAGATTCTGCAAATATTGTGACATCTGTAATTCTTCGCCTCAGACACGGAAACCAGGACGAAATCAAGCAGAAAATGAATGAGTGTATGGAAAAACGCTCGTCAAAACAACCACTTGAATTTCCGAGTGCAGGAAGTACATTTAAAAGACCTGAAGGTAACTACGCTTCATTACTTATAGAACAGTGCGGTCTTAAAGGTCTGACCTGTGGTGGAGCAATGGTCAGCGAAAAACACAGTGGTTTTGTAATAAACAAAGGCTTTGCGACTTGCAGTGATGTTCTGAAGCTTTGTGAACGTGTTCAGAAAATTGTCCAAAGTGAAACAGGTTATTTTCTTGAGCTTGAACCTGTAATTTTAAAATAATTATATTGTGTTCGCATAGATAGATAAATTATTCTCAAAGTGCGGGAAATTGGAGGTATTATGCATCTGCTTATTGTTACCGGTATGTCGGGGTCCGGAAAGTCCTGCGTTATGGACGTTATGGAGGATATCGGGTATTATTGTATTGATAATCTGCCACCTGAATTATTGCCAAAGTTTGTTGAGATCTGTCGTTACTCAGATAGCGGCATCAGTAAGCTTGCTGTTGCAATAGACATTCGTTCAGGTGATATGTTTGCTGAAATTTATAAAACATGGCAGTTATTAAAGCAGGACAAGGACGTAGATGTAAAAGTTCTGTATACTGAGGCAAATGATGAGGTTCTTATAAAGAGGTACAAGGAAACAAGACGTAAGCATCCTCTTGATGAAAAATTTAACGGAAATCTTCACGATGCCATAAAATATGAGTGGAATCAGCTTTCACAGCTTCGTGAAATAGCTGATTATTACATTGAAACATCAGAGCTGTCGGCATCACAACTTAAGGAACAGATTAAGGCTACGTTTCTTGATAAAAGTTCGGATTCACTTATGATAAAAATTATGTCGTTCGGATACAAATACGGAGTTTCGACAGAATCAGATCTTGTGTTTGATGTAAGATGTCTGCCAAATCCATTTTACATACCTGAGCTGAAGACTCATACAGGTTGCGAAGAATGCGTAAGGAACTATGTCATGAGCTTTGAACAGTCACAGCAACTTTTTGCTAAGCTTGTGGATCTGATTGACTTTCTCATACCGCTTTATATTAGTGAGGGGAAAAGTCAGCTTGTTATTTCATTCGGATGCACTGGCGGTAAACATAGGTCTATTACATTTGCAGAGCTTATGGCAGACCACCTTATTGAAAAGCAGTATAAGGTTCAGAAATTTCATCGTGACATAACTAAAGACAGAATCGTTTTGTAAGGAAGTGGGACAATGTCGTTTTCAAATGAAGTTAAAAATGAGATTTTTTCTACAATTACAGATAAAGACAAACGATTTGCCTGCCTTTACGGAATGCTTCTTTACTGCAAAAGCTTTAGCAAGGATATGATAATCTTTCAGACGGAAAACGCTGCTGTTTCCCGTCTGATTTTTAATCTGATAAAAGATGTTTTCCAAAACAAGGTCCATGCCGTCGTAGATGAAAAAAATGACAAATATATTTGCTCTGTAAGCGATAAAGACGAAATCAATTATATTTCTGATACATACAGCATCAATTTATCTGACAGGAAAATAAATAAAGACCTGATCGTCAATAATAGTATGGGAGCGTTCACTGCCGGAATATTCTTGTCATGCGGAAGTGTTAACGATCCATCAAAAGAGTATCATCTTGAGTATGCGTCACCATGTATCCAACTTGCTGAAGAACTTCGTGAGATACTAAATGTGATAGGAATAAATGCGAAAATATTTGAGCGAAAAAATATGTCAGTAGTTTATATAAAGGAAAGTGAATCCATAGAGGATACACTTACATATATGGGTGCTCAGCAGTGTACAATTGAGCTTATAAATGTAAAGATTTTCAAGGACGTAAGAAATAAGGCGAACAGACTTGCAAATTGTGATAATGCAAATATTGACAAAGTAGTAAATGCTGCAATAAAACAAACGGAAGATATAAAATATATCCAGTCTCAATTTGGGCTTAAATGTCTTACTCCTGAGCTTAAAGAGGTAGCAGAGATACGTCTTGAAAATTCGGATATGAGTTTGCAGGAAATCGGCAATTCACTTAAAAATCCGATAAGTCGTTCAGGAGTAAATCACAGATTTAAAAAAATTGCCGAAATAGCAGACAGAATACGGGAGGGCAAATTTACATTTGATGAAAAAAATTGATTTTGTAAATCTTCACGTTCATACTGAATACAGCTTGCTTGACGGAGCTAGCAGAATAAAAAATTATATAGCAAGAGCAAAGGAACTTGGTCAGAGTGCAGCTGCAATAACTGATCACGGCAATATGTACGGCGTAATTGAATTTTACAATGAAGCGAAACAACAGGGGATAAAGCCGATAATAGGCTGCGAGGTATATGTTGCCAGAAGGACACGCTTTGACCGTGAACCTATGTTGGATTCATCACCATATCATCTGATACTGCTTTGTGAAAATAATATTGGGTATAAAAACCTTGTGAAGCTTGTATCAATTGCCAACCTTGAAGGTTTTTACAATAAACCAAGAGTTGATACGGAACTTCTTGAACGTTATAGTGACGGGCTTATTTGTCTTTCAGCGTGCCTTGCAGGAGAGATTCCAAGAAAGCTTGAAAATATGGACTATTCCGGAGCAGTTGAATCAGCACTTAAATATCAGAAGATATTTGGTAGAAATAATTTTTTTATTGAAGTGCAAAATCACGGAATACGAAATGAGCTTAAAATACTACACAATCTTTACAGACTTTCTGAAGAATTGAATATACCTCTTGCAGCGACAAATGACTGTCATTATATCAGTAAATCTGATTCGGCAATGCAAAAAGTTTTGCTATGTATACAAATGAATAAAACTCTTAGTGAACCAAACCCGATGGCATTTGAAACGGACGAGTTCTATGTAAAATCAGTGGACGAGATGTCAGATTTATTTCCGGATAAGCCACAGGCAATTCTAAATACTGTGAAAATTGCAGAACGCTGCAACGTTAATTTTGAATTTGGAAATATTAAGCTTCCTAAATTTACAATAGATGGTGTGAACGACAATAATTTGTTCTTCAGAAAAATGTGCATAGACGGAATGCACAGAATATACGGTGAAAACCCAAATGAAATAATTATCGGCAGAATGAAATATGAGCTTGAAATAATTTCAAAAATGGGTTATACAGACTATTTTCTGATAGTATGGGACTTTATAAATTATGCCAAGAAAAGTAACATACCTGTAGGACCCGGAAGAGGTTCGGGTGCAGGTAGCCTTTGTGCATACTGCATAGGCATAACAGGTATAGACCCAATAAAATATAATCTTCTCTTTGAAAGATTTCTAAATCCTGAACGTGTAAGTATGCCTGATTTCGATATAGATTTTTGTATCGAGGGCAGACAAAAGGTCAAAGACTATGTTGTCAAAAAATATGGTACGGATTATGTGTCGGAAATTATCGCATTTGATACACTCAAAGCAAGAGCTGCGATTCGTGACGTAGGCAGAGTTATGGGAATATCCTATCAGATATGCGACAGGGTTGCGAAGCAAATAGAATTTGGACGAAATCTTGATGAGGCAACAGAGTCGTCCGACGAACTTAAAAGTATGTACAACAGCGATAAATCCGTAAAAGAGCTGATAGATATGTCAAAACAGCTTGAGGGAATGCCTCGTCATGCATCAACTCATGCGGCAGGAGTAGTTATATCTGCAGTACCGATAAGTGACCTTGTTCCGTTGCAAAAAAACGATGATACTGTGGTTACACAATATACTATGGGTGTACTTGAGTCACTTGGACTGCTTAAAATGGATTTTCTCGGTTTGCGAAATCTTACGGTAATTCGTGACTGTGTAAATCTTATTAAACAAAGAAATTCTGATTTCAGCGTTGATAAAATCAGAACCGATGATGCAGAGGTTTACAAAATGCTTTCAAAAGGTGATGCTATGGGCGTTTTCCAATTTGAGAGTGATGGTATGCGTCAGAAACTTATTGAGCTTCAACCTGAGAAGATTGAGGATCTTATAGCTGTTTTGTCGCTATATCGTCCTGGACCGATGAAATCTATACCAACATATATTGAGAATAAGCATAATCCTCAGAATATTAAGTATAAGCATGAGCTTTTGAGAGGAATTCTTTCCGAAACATATGGATGTATTGTTTATCAGGAACAGGTAATGGAAATTTTTCGCAAGCTTGCAGGATATTCATATGGCAGAGCCGATATAGTAAGACGTGCTATGGCAAAGAAAAAGCATGACGTAATGCTCAGAGAGCGTGCCGGATTTATAGACGGAGCGAAAAAAAACGGTGTAACTGAAAAAATAGCAAGTGAAATATTCGATGAGATGGTGGGTTTTGCATCGTATGCATTTAATAAGTCTCATGCAGCAGCATATTCATACCTTGCATATCAGACTGCTTACCTTAAATGTCATTATTTTAACGAGTATATGTCGGCTCTTTTGTCAAGCGTGATGATGAGTTCAGCTAAATTACTTGAGTATATAGGCGAATGCAGGTCTAAGGGAGTAACGGTAACAAATCCTGACGTAAACAAGAGCCTTAGCGGATTTACTTATGCTGACGGGAAAATATATTTCGGACTGCTTGCAATAAAAAATTGTGGAAGGGGACTTGCCGATAAAATTGTGTCCGAAAGAAAAATCAATGGAGAATATAAAAATATAAATGATTTTATATCTCGTATAGAATGTCGTGACCTAAATAAAAGAGCATTTGAAAATATGATTAAGGCTGGTGCATTTGATTCTCTTGATCTTAACAGACGTCAGCTTATGGATAATTATGAGGAGCTTCTCAGCAGTAATAGTAGTGACAATGAAATTAATATTGACGGTCAGATGAATTTGCTTGATGCAGCAGACAGTCCGTGTTATAACAGAAAAATATCATATGCAGCGGAATTTCCTGAAAATATTCTTTTGAATATGGAAAAGGAAGCTACCGGAATGTATTTATCTGGCAATCCGCTTGAGGCATATGTATATTTTAAGCAGCTTGTAAGAGCAATGAATATTTTTGAATTTGTAAATAAAGAGAAATCAGATAATGAGATAGTAGCATTTATTTGCACAGTGCAGTCTGTTAAGCCGCATATTTCAAAAAATGGAAGTAAAATGGCATTTATTACTGTTGCTGACGAGAGTGGCGAGGTTGATGCAGTTATTTTTCCTGACTTATTCGGAGTAGTTGCTTCAAGAATAAAAAAAGACGCAATAATCTTTATAAAAGGAAAATTATCTTATAAAGATGAAAGCGTTTCAGTTGTTTGTGATTCAATAATATCTGATTACGAGATACAAGATACAGTAAATTCAATGAAGCTTTGTATAAAACTAAGGTCTGATGAAAAGCTTAAAATAAATGACATAATGAAATTGTCTGAAAAAAATTTGGGAGAGACAGAACTTGTATTATATTTTGAGGACTACAAAAAATTTGTCGTACCCAAAAATAAAATAAAAGTGAATGTTTCCAAGGCTTACTATAATGAGCTGGTAAAAAATGTTTCAGAACAAAAAGTTGGTCTTATAAATTAGTAGTCATTGACTATCAAAAAATTATAAGATAAAAAGGATGCTTAAAAATGAAAAAATATCTGAGCGAATATATTGAATATATAGAAAAACGTTTAGAGAACGCAACTGATACAGAGCTTGAAAACATATTCAACGAGCATAGGGACAAAATACAATTTATGCAGCATGAGAGACTGATTCATTTTATGGTTACAATGCTGTTTACGATAATGCTGTTTATATGTCTTGGAATATTATCTGTTACTGGAAAAATGAGTTATCTTGCTATGATAATAATGATACTTGGATTACTTGTACCATATATAATGCATTACTATTTTCTTGAGAATACAGTGCAGAAAATGTATAAGATTTATGACGAAATTATTATCATACAAGGTAAAAGGGCAAAAAAATAACCGCCTTGCCGTCATATGGCGCATAAAACCCGCACAATGGCAGGTGGGTAAACTCCTGAATGCTTCACGCTCCCTTCTTCCACATAAAGTGGGAGGTCTGCAATTCACATTCAGAGAAGAATTCCCTTTTAAATAGTGTTGGATTATAAAGCCATAATTACCCGAACAAGGCAGCAATTTATTTAATTTTAAGTTTTGTTTTAGCAGAAAGCTAAATCATACGATTTTGCCTGACAATCAATTAGTGATTATACCTTAATTGAATATAGGATATTTACTCTGAAATTCAATTAATCATTTCTGTAATTATATTGTACCACACATCTCATAAAAAATCAAGACTTATTTAAATAAAATTTATGGTAAATGTAAATTTTCAGTTTGAAACTAAGAATAGAGGATGCATTCTTAAAAAATGGTGCATTTCAAAATATTGATGCTTATCTACTTCCTATGCCAAAAAATATAACGGTTTAAGGCATAGGTGGTACATAATTTATTGTTAACTCTGCTGTATAATGTTTGAAATCTTATGTTTAGGCTTGACAAAACTCAGACGAAGTGGTAAAATTATAATAATAAAATGTGCTTGTGGCTTCATACTAATTTGATAGTCCTGTAGTGACATATACATTTGATTATACAATATACATCTACCTACTATAAACATAAAAGATATTGAAAATTTCTATGCTAAAACTAAGCTACATATGTTGCTTACAGCAAAATGCTTTCAGAAGATAGTACAGCTTGCGAAATCAGCTAAACCGTTAAAAGAATATTCTATAGTGATTTTAAGTTGTGTGAAAATAATCTTGACAAACCTATTTTCCAGTTATGTTCGTCTGAATATACATTCCAGACTCAGCTTGATACTATAAATCACGAGATTGATGGTTGGATATTGGAGAATATTTTTTATGAGCAATGCATGGTGAGATGGTACTGAATGAAAGATTTGAATGACATACAAAGTAGAGTCACTTCTGTGAGAACAATACTTAGTTTGGCAATGACTATCTAATGAACAGCATTTTATAAAATATACACAATTTTATACCACATTTGTAAAAATAAAACTATGTAAGGAACAGATTGGCTTGAAGAAGCAGGTCAAAATCAATCAATAAAAGAGGAATACGAGGATATGTTTGAGAATCGCAGTTTTAAAAAGTTTGAAAATAAAGTATGGCTTTCATCGCCGACTATGCACGGTGATGAGCTGAAATATATCACTGAGGCTTATGAGACAAACTGGATGTCAACAGTAGGTGCCAATATAAACGAGACAGAGAAAATGACCGCTGAAAAGATTGGCTGCAAGTATGCTGTGGCTCTTTCTTGCGGTACAGCTGCACTTCACCTTTGTACAAAGCTTGCCGGCGAAAAGCTTTATGGTATGCCAAAGCCTAATCAAGGTACTTTGCAAGGACATAGAGTTTTCTGCTCAGATATGACTTTTGATGCTTCTGTCAACCCTGTTGCATATGAGGACGGCGAATCAATCTTCATTGACACAGAACGTGACACCTGGAATATGGATCCTGTTGCTCTAAAAAAGGCATTTGAGCTTTACCCTGATGTAAGGCTTGTTGTTGTTGCACATCTTTATGGTACTCCAGGTAAGATAGGCGAGATCAGGAAAATTTGTGATGCTCATGGAGCGTTGATTATTGAAGATGCTGCTGAGTCATTTGGTGCTACATATAATAGTGTTCAGACAGGTACATTTGGCGACTATAGTGCAATCTCGTTTAACGGTAACAAAATCGTTACTGGAAGTTCCGGTGGTATGTTCTTAACAGATAGTAAGGAAGATGCTGAAAAAGTCCGCAAGTGGTCTACTCAAAGCCGTGAAGCTGCACTATGGTATCAGCACGAAGAAATAGGCTACAACTACCGTATGAGCAATGTCATCGCAGGCGTTGTTCGCGGACAGTTGCCATATCTTGACGAGCATATCGCACAGAAGAAAGTAATCTATGAAAGATATAAAGAAGGTTTTAAAGAACTGCCAGTGCAGATGAATCCGTATGTAGCAGAGAGTGCGCCGAACTTTTGGCTGAGTTGTTTGCTAATTGACGAGAAAGCAATGTGTAAACAGGTTCGCGGTGAAATAGAGTCACTCTTTATTACTGAGCATGGTAAGTCCTGCCCGACTGAGATTCTCAATGCTATATCATCAATCAATGCAGAAGGACGCCCTATTTGGAAACCAATGCATATGCAGCCAATTTATAGAACCAATCCTTTTGTTACGGCTGAGGGAAATGGACGAGCAAGAACAAATGCGTATATCTTAGGCTCGTGTATTGATGTCGGTGCTGATATCTTCCAGAGAGGTCTTTGCTTGCCGTCAGATAACAAAATGACACCTGAGCAGCAGGATAGAATTATTGAAGTTATCAGGAGTTGCTTTGAGTAAATGGAGGTGCTGTATGTCTAAGCTCAAAAAAATATTAAAAGTATTTGGATGTATTTTATTTGTCTGCACGGTGATTGGATTCATTATCGACTTGATTGATCACGCTAAGAACAAGATTCACGGTCATGTTCAGGGATTTTATGAGCGTTGGATCAAAAGACCGTTTGATTTCTTCTGTTCATTAGGTGCATTAATAGTGCTTTCACCTGTTCTTGCAATTACTGCTTGGTTAGTAAAGAAAAAGCTTGGAAGCCCTGTTTTGTTCACACAGGATAGACCTGGACTCAATGAAAAGATATTCAAACTCTATAAGTTCCGCTCAATGACAGATGAACGCGATAAAAATGGCGAATTGTTGCCAGATGAGGATAGATTACCTTCATTTGGTCAAAAGCTTAGAAGCACCTCTATCGATGAATTGCCGGAACTGTTCAATATAATAAAGGGTGATATGAGCGTTGTTGGACCACGTCCTCTGCTTGTACGCTATCTTGACAGATATAATGAGTTTCAGCACAGACGCCATGATGTTCGTCCAGGTCTTACAGGATATGCACAGGCACATGGAAGAAATAGCGTTACATGGGAAGAAAAGTTTGACATGGACGTTGAGTATGCGGATAACATTTCTTTCTGGGGAGATGTTGGTATTATTGTAGATACGTTAAAAGCCGTAGTAAAGAAAGATGGAATATCTTCTGAAACATCAGCAACTATGGAAGAGTTTATGGGGAACGATTAAATGATTGCTTTAGATTAAAGCATACATTAATGCTGTAAACAAAAATACTGGATTTAAACGTGCCGATTATATTATGAAACATCATCTTTTTAAATATGTTGGAAACCATTGTATGTTTATGTTCAGAAAGTTCCAGCTTTACGGTGTGTTAATTTCTATTGGCAATAATGTGCATATTGCTTCCACTGTAAGTTTTATAACACATGACGTTACGCACAATATGCTCAATTACTGTGATCCATCATTAAAGCTGTCTTAATATATTAGATTTATAAAGATTGGCGATAATGTGCTTTTGGTTGCAAATTCAATAATTTTATATAATTCTCAAATATCTTCAAATACAATTATTGGTTTGAATTCAATTGTTAACAAAAGTTAACAATTAGTGGAGTATACGCAGGAACTCCTGCAAGATACATTTGCAGTATTGAAGAAAAGATCAAGCTTTTCATTGAAAATCAGTAAGGACAAAACAAGGCTTACACAAAGTACTGTTGATGAAGCTTGGAAATATTTTAATGCAATAAAATAATTAGAATGTTAGGTGTAATTAAATGTATAATTTATTGATCATCGGTGCGGGTGGCTGCGGACGAGAGGTTCTTCAGTGGGCTAAAGATATGAACAAGTCAACTTCCACTTGGAATATTAAGGGCTTTCTTGATGATAATGCAGATGCACTTACAGGTCTTCGATGTGATGTCAGTGTTGTAGGAAGTACTGATAATTATATTCCGCAGGTTGATGATAGGTTTGTATGTTGTATAGGAAATAGCTGCGTAAGAAAAAGTATTATAGAAAAGATGGAATCCAAAGGAGCAGTATTTGCAAATATTATTCACCCAACAGCTATCGTTTGTGATTCTGCTCTTCTTGGTAAAGCTACAATATTATACCCGTATTCAATAATATCTGACAACGCTGTTCTTGGAGATGGATGCATTATCAATATGCACTCAACAATTGCTCACGATTCTATACTTGGTGAATTTTGCACAGTTAGTGCACATTGTGATGTGACAGGTATGTGTAAACTTGGTGATAGAGTATTTATGGGCAGCGGTTCAAGAACTGTTCCAAGTGCAAGAGTTGGAAATGATGTTTTCATTTGTGCAGGTAGCACGGTAATGTCGAGAATTAAAGCCGGCATGAAAGTTATCGGTGTTCCTGCAAAAAAAGTGATGTTTTAATGGAGGAAAATAAAAATGGATGAAAAATTTTTAAATGTTGTTGCAGAGTCATTAGAAGTTGATGTTGATGAAATCTCAATGGCTACAGAATATAAAAATTTTGAACCATGGGACTCAATGGCTATGATGAGTCTCTTAATGGATATTGAAGAAGAATTTAATGTATCTATTCCTATTGAGAAGATCGGCAAAGTCAAAAATTTGCAGGATTTATTCAATCTGCTCAAGGATTAACAGTATATGGACAAGAAGAAAATTGCGATTTTATCTAATGTGACCGTAGATATGGTCGCAGCAAAACTTAGGAAAAAATACAGTGTATACATTCCAGATGGGTTTGATATGTGGATCACAGACGTTCTAAATGATGAATCAGCCCTGTATTCAAATAATATACAGGCAGTCATTATTCTTTTGGATGGCACTGAATTCAGGAGCTTACGGTCAGGTGAGGAGTTCTCGCAGCGAGTGGCTTTGTGGCGCAATGCTACGGAAAAGCTCATAGAAAAGATAACAGATATTCCTATTTTTGTTTCAACAATTGATTTCAGAGAGTCTGCAATCAGAACATACTCTGAGCGTAAGTATTATATTGAATGGGCAGATGAGTGGTATCAGTTTGTTCAGTCACTGGCAGAAAGTAAAAAGAATGTCTATGTTATGGATATTCTCCAGAGGATTCTCAATGAAGGCAGAAACAGCTTCTATTCCAATAAAATGTGGTATATGGGCAGTATGCCATATTCAAAAAATGGCATTATAGCCGTTGTCGATGAGATTAGCAAGGCTTTATCTGCAGTTTTTGAGAGCAGAAAGAAGATAATTGCTTTAGATCTTGACAATACACTTTGGGGCGGCGTTATTGGCGAGGACGGTATAAATGGTGTTGAGTTGTCAGAGCATAAGGAAGGTGCACGCTTTTATGACTTTCAACTTAGACTTCTGGAAATGCAAAAGAGAGGTATTCTTCTTGCTATAAATTCTAAGAATAATTGCGAAGATGCAATGGAAGCAATAGAAAACCATCCTCATATGCTTCTTCGAAAGAATTCGTTTGTTTCTGAAAAAATCAATTGGAACGATAAAAGCTCAAATATTAAGGAAATGGAAACGGAACTCAATCTTACAGAGGGGGCATTCGTATTCATAGACGATAATCCTGTTGAGAGAGAGGTCGTAAGCGGACAGTGTCCTGATGTACTTATTCCTGAATTTCCGGTTGATACTACTGATCTTGTTGATATGGCTGAAAAACTGTATATCAACGTATTCAAATCACTCTCTCTTACAGATGAAGACAAGGCAAAGACTCAGATGTATCAAACAGAGGCTAAAAGAAAAGCAATACAGAGTTCAACTCTCGACCTTGATGATTATATAAAAGTTCTTGAAATGAGAGCAGATATTCATCTTATGTGTGATGAAGAACTTGAAAGAGTTCATCAGCTTTGCAACAAGACTAATCAGTTTAACTTGACTACTAAAAGATATACACAAAAAGAAATTTCTGATATGTTAGCAGATGTACGATATGATATCTTTACTATATCATCATCAGATAAATTTGGAGATAATGGTCTTGTAGGTGTTGCTATCTGTGAACGAAAAGAAAAAGCAGTTGTTATTGATACATTTCTTATGAGCTGCCGCGTAATGGGCAGAAAGCTTGAAAACGTCATTATATCAGAACTTGTGAAATACTATAAGGGACAATATAATACGATGATAGGATTGTTTGTTCAAACAAAGAAGAATATTCCTGTTGTCAAAAAATACGACGAGCTCGGATTTGCGGTTGTATCAGAAGATGAAAGCGGCAAGACATACAGCTATGATATTAGCAAAGGCTGCGAAAAGGTGAATAGTTACTCAGAAATCATATTTAATGGAGAACACAAATGAAGATTGATCATATCGGCTATGCTGTGAAAAACATAGAAAAAGCACGGGTTGCTTTTGAAGCACTTGGATTTGTATTTGATACATTATACAATGATACTGATAGGAATATCTATATTCAGTTTGGAAAAAATGACGACTATTGTATTGAATTGATTTCTCCAAACGGAGGTGGTGAATCCCCAATTGATTACTATTTAAGTAAAGTTGGGCCTATTCCGTATCATATATGCTATAGTTCAAAATGCATTGAGAAAGACATCAAAGACCTTGAGCAAAAGCGGTTTAAGGTGACTGTTTCTCCGGCACAGGCAATTGCATTTGGAGGTAAACGAGTGGTTTTTTTGATGCATAGGACTGTGGGTATGATTGAAATCGTGGAGGAATAAAATTTGAAAAAATTTAAACTGCATCAGTTGAGCGATGAAGAACTAAAAGAGCTCCATGATTGCTTAATTGAAATGTATGAAGATGTGCTGACGTTTTGTAATAAGCATAAAATACAGATACTTATGGGTGGCGGTTCGGTTTTAGGAACATTTAGACATCATGGTTTTATTCCTTGGGATGATGATCTCGATCTTCAGATGCTTCGTTCTGATTTTGATGTTTTTCTTAAGTATTTTGATAAGGAATTAGGTGGAAAGTATTATATATATGCTCCTAATACAAAGTATGGCTCTCGTACTTGTTTTCCTAGATTAATACGTAAGGATACTACATTAATTGATATTCGTGGACTTACCGGTTCATATCATACAGGTATATGGATAGATATTAACTTGCTTGAATATGTTCCCGAAAATAAGTTAATAAGAACTGTAAAGGGACTTAGATGCGATATAGTACGTGTTATAGCTGCATCTGTACACTGGTACACAAACAGGAATAAGTATGTTGATACATACTATAGTCATTCAAAGTCGTATAATATAAAGCTTCTTATGGGAAAACTTTTCTCATTCCGCAAGTATCAGTCATGGTATGATGAATTTGATAAAATTTCTCGTTATAACAAGGTTACAAGTATTATTACATGTCCTTCAGGAAGAAAATACTACCTCGGAGAGTGCAGAAGAGCCAAGTCATGGCTTCCACCTGTAGAAATGAAATTTGAAGGAAAGTTGGCATATGTTCCTCATAGTGTTAAATCATACCTTCGTTCAATGTACGGTGATGATTATATGCAGTTACCTCCTGCTGAGAAGAGAGAAAACCATTCAGTTGTTTATATGAGTACAAAAGAAGAAGTAAGGTATCCTGAAGTACTTGATTTAATATAAGGACACCTCTAAAAACTCCTTTTGAGAAAAAAAGCTATGCACGGCATCTGCTGCGTCAACCTCCCTCATAGTGCGACAGCACGCTTTCGGAAGGTTTCCTTGCAGTTGCCGCACCTATCTGATTTTTCCTTAATCAAACGAGTTTTTAGAGGTGCCCATAAGTAACTTTAAAGGAGTTTGAATATAAATGAATATTGCTGTTATTTTTGCAGGCGGTGTTGGCAAAAGAATGAGAAGCAAGGATTTGCCAAAACAATTTTTGAAGATTCATGAAAAACCTATAATCGTTCATACGATTGAGCTGTTTAATGAACATCCAGAAATTGATGCAATTGTAATTTCATGTGTTGCTGATTGGATTGATTATTTAAATGAACTTCTTAAAAAGTATAATCTTGATAAGGTGAAAAAGGTAGTTCACGGAGGATCAAGCGGTCAAGAGTCTATTTATAACGGACTTGAAGCGGCTGAAGAAATTAGTAGTGGAGATAATGACATTGTTCTTATTCATGATGGTGTAAGACCTCTTATAACTTCAAAAACAATTACAGATAATATTGCATCTGTGCTTAAACATGGTTCTGCGATAACATCAGTTAAAGTTAAGGAAACAGTTCTGCTTGTTGATGAAGAGGAAGCTATAAAAGAAGTACCTAACCGCAATGATTCTCGTCTTGCACGTGCACCTCAGAGCTTTTATCTTAAAGATATTTTATCTGCACATAGATCTGCAATAAAAGAGAAAAAACTTGACTTTATTGATAGCTGTTCCATGATGTATCATTATGGAAAAAAGCTGTACCTTGTAGAAGGTCCACAGGAAAATATCAAAATTACCACACCTGATGACTTTTATTCAATGAGAGCAATTCTCGATGCACGAGAAAATGCTCAGATTTATGGATTGTAAAATAAAATGTTAATTGTTAGGAGAAAATTTTGAAAAATAATGTGATAATGATAGAAGATTTTGAAAAAATTAGTTCATATGATTATATTGAATGGGAAAAATTGAGAGACAGGACAATATTTGTAACAGGTGCTACAGGTCTTATCGGAAAACTTCTTGTGAAAACAGTTATTTATGTAAGCTCAGAAAAAGGGCTCAATATTAAAGTGATTGCTTTGATAAGAAATCGTGAGAAGGCAGAAAGAGTTTTTGAAGAAGAGATAAATAGTAAATCTCTAATATTCATAGAGGGCGATGTTCAGAAACTTCAATGTATAGATATGCCAATTGATTATATAATTCATTGTGCAAGTGTTACAGCGTCAAAGCAGATGGTAACATCTCCTGTTGAAACTTTCCTTACAATGGTAAAGGGTACAGATAATGTTCTGCGTCTTGGACAAAAAGCTGGAGTAAAGGGTTTTGTTTATGTATCTTCGATGGAAATGTATGGTAATACAGCTATTGAACAGAATCCTATAACTGAAAAAAAATATGGCTATGTTGATATAATGAATGTAAGAAGTTGTTACCCTGAAGGAAAAAGAGCAGCTGAATGCTTATGCAGTGCTTATGCTAATGAGTATGCTCTGCCTATACGCATAGCAAGATTGGCACAAACTTTTGGTGCTGGAGTAAGTGATGAAGAAACAAGAGTTTTTGCTTCTTTTGTTAAGAGTGCAATAAAGAACGAAGATATTGTCCTGCATACACAAGGCAATTCTGTTGGGAATTATTGTTATACAGCCGATGTTGTTGGTGCTTTACTATGTCTTTTGACAAAAGGGGACGTAGGCGAGGCTTACAATGTTGTAAATGAAAATAATAGTATGAAAATAAAGGAAATGGCTGAGCTGATAGCTCGTGAAATATCCAACGGAAAATCAAGGGTAGTATTTGATATTCCTGAAGATAGCTTAAAATATGGTTATGCTTCAGATACAAACCTTAGATTATCAGCTGAAAAAATTAGAAAATTAGGATGGAAATCAGAATATGGGCTTGTTGATATGTATAAACGCATGATCGTAGACTGGAAATGAAAATAAGTTATATTTGAAAGGAGCAAACTAATGCTTAAAAAGCAATTTGCTGTTCTAATGAGTACTTATAATGGCGAATTATTTATAAAAGAACAGATAGATAGTATTCTTGCTCAAAAAGATGTTGATATTACACTGTATATACGTGATGATGGCTCAAACGACAATACAGTTAAACTTATTAAGGAATATATAAAAAAATATGACTGCATTCGTTTTATGAATGATAATAATAATCTGCGTCCAGGTGCAAGCTTTATGAAGCTCCTTCTAAGTGTTCTGAAAAAAGAAAAAAAATACGACTTTTATGCTTTTGCAGATCAGGATGATATATGGCTTGAAAATAAACTTTCCGCTGCTGTTGAGAAGATTGGAGATAATGACAAGCCTGTCCTTTATTGTTCTAATCAATATATTTATAAAAACGGTAAGAATGAAGGTATTCGCTTCAATGAAATACCTGATCTTTCTATTGTTGGTCATATCACAAAAAATGAAATATATGGCTGTACAATGGTAATGAATTATGCTTTGGCAAAACTTATTACTGATAAGAAAATGCCGGCAAAGAATTATCTTGATCTTAGATGTCATGACTCATGGGTATTACATGTTGCATTGATAGCAGGTAAAGTTATATTTGACAAAAATGCTTATATTTTATATAGAATCCATGAGAATAATACAATAGGTATTGTAAACAGGTCATTAGGTGAAAGGATAAGCCGTTTCGTTCATGGTGTAACAAAAAACAATCGTGAGCAATGTGCTAAAATGCTTCTGGCAAATTTCCCTAATACAGATTTTCCTGACAGAAAGTATCTTGAAGAATTTGCATATTACAGAAAAAGCATAAATAAAAGATTAGGATTGATAAGAGACAGAAATATCTGTAAAGGTAAGCAGGAAAACGCTTTTCTGTTTGCTGTTAAAGCTATATTCGGATATATATGATCAATGAAATGGGTGTAACTATATGAAATGCTTGAGTTTAACACAAAAAATATGTATTGTAATATACCTTTTCATGGCTATATTCCAACCGAATATTTTGGGAATAAGTACATTCAAGATCATTCTTCTGGTTGATTTTGCGGCATTTGGATTTCTGGTATGCAAGTATCAGAAAATAATCTTTAACAGACAGGTATTATGGATTTTTGCAGGTTTTATCCCATTTATAATTTATATGGTAGCATCCGCTTTGCTGCATATGAGTCTGTATCCTGAAAATACGGGAGTTTATTTCAATAATATCTTTTCATCAATTCTTCCGCTATTCCATAGCTTTATCCTCAGTCTTGTCATGGTACAATTGATTAGCATAAAGAAGATAAGCTATTCTGACATTGAAAAGTTTCTTCTCTATGTCAGTCTGATTCAGTTAGTTTGTGTAGTGCTTGCATTGCTTTCAAGCAATATAAGAAATATATTTATAAATATAATGCTGCGTGATGCGGATAAAGACAGAATTGCTGATTTTATGAGGTACGGAAGCATCCGTATGTACGGTCTGGCACGTAATTTATTTGACCTTTTCGGATATATTGTATCTATGCTTATAACTCTCATTTTCTTAAAAGGCGTAAGCGAAAATAAAAACATCTATAAATTATTAGCTATTGCATTGCTGATAATCCCTTTGCTTAACGCAAGAACAGGATTGATGCTCACATTGGTAGGTTTTACAATTGTTCTTATTTTCTATTACGAACCAAAGAAAAGTCATCGCTATATATTTGGTGGAATAGTTGCTATAATTATCGTTGTAGCAATCTTTTCATTTCTTCCAGAGAAAAATGCTGAGTGGCTTACCAAAGGATTTGATGACACTCTTACATATATAAAAACAGGTGAGAAAGTCGGCGTTTATTCACAAATATTAGAAGCTGATATCGTATATCCTTCGAACTATGTTATGGGTGACTGCGGCTCTCCTGAAGCACTGGCTAATTACAGAGGAATAGATTCAGGATATATTCAATGTTTATGGAGATTTGGCATAATAGGTTCTGCTTTACTATTTTTAGGATATCTGAATATGTTTCTTATGGCAGGATTCCGAAATCGTACTAAAAAGGTTTACTGCACAATAACAGTATTGGCAATGCTCTATTTTGTATATCTGTTCAAGCTTTACGCACTCGATAATGCAGCTTCAAATATTCTTGTTTTCGGTATTCCTATATCACTTCTGGTGTGCAGTAAATTAAAGCATGATGAAAAATTCCAGCTCTTTCGAATGATGTTAAAGGAGAACGTATAAATGACACATGATGAAAAATTTCCTCTGATAACTGTTATCACTGCTACATATAAAAAATTCGACAGGGTTTATGAAACTATTGCTTCAGTCCTTGAACAGGACTATCCCAGAATAGAATATATAATATGTGATGATGGTTCTCCGAATTTTCCTGAAGATGAAATCAACGCCTATGTTAAAGAACACGGCAAAGAAAACATAGATTTTAAAATTCTGAAACAGCCGAAAAATGTTGGCACAGTTCGTAATCTTAATGCAGGATTCAAGAATTCAATAGGCACTTATGTAACAAATGTATCAGCAGGAGATTCATTTTTTACACATGATGTTATCAGTAAAATAGTTGATGTAATAAAAAAACATCATCCCTCTCTTATAGCAACTTCAAGATTGCTTTTCGTCGGAGAGTATGAGCCACTGTATATGCTTCCTCACTATGAAGAACGCAGTATTCTTGCACAACTAAAAACTGCTAAATCACAATACAAAGCACTCGTCCTCAATAGATTCTATGATATGGCATCAGGAAGTGCACTTGTATTTTCAAGAGAGATACTTGAAAAAATCGGTTATTTTGATGAAAGTTATATGTTATGGGAAGATGGACCTTTTATAACAAAATATCTGCTTCAAGACAAACTTTATATGGCATATGACATTATATCAATATGGTATGAGGATGGCGGGGTTTCAGCAAAAGGAAATAAACAGATTCATCCTCTTCTTAAAAAAGATATACAGAAATACGATTCCGGTGAGCGCATAAGACATATTGACTTCTTCAGTGAATCAGAAAAAAGGCTTGTGGATTATCAGATGAAGATTAATAAAAAAAATTCTAAGTTAGAACGGGTATTCCTTTTTATAAGTTATTTTCCCCAGATGCTGTCTAACAGAAATTATATTAAGAAAAGAAATGCACGTATTGCTAAAGATCATGAGATAATAAAGAATATCATGAAAGAGGGTAATAAAATATGCAAGTAATAAAATATGTATTCCAGCCACATGGCGATGAGCGTGGGCAGTTGGTAGCTTTAGAGGAATTCAAAGATATCCCTTTTAAAATCAAGCGTGTTTACTATATGTATGATACAGATGAAGGGGTTACTCGTGGTTACCATGCACATAAATCACTTCAACAGATACTTATCTGTATCCATGGAAGTTGTAAGATAAGACTTGATAATGGTACTGAAAAGAAAGTCGTTCCGCTTGAAAAGCCTTATGAGGGACTTTATGTAAGCAATGCAATGTGGAGAGAAATGTTTGACTTTTCTTCTGATGCAGTTCTTATGGTTCTTGCTTCTGAGCTTTATGATGAGAACGATTACATAAGGGACTATGATGAATTCTTGAAATATGTCAAAGAACATCCGGAACAGAAGCAAACAAAGATTGTTGAGGTGTAAAATATGAATATTCCATTCGTATCGTTCAAGCCAATGGAGAAAGAACTTGATAAAGAACTCCGTGCGGCTTTTGAAAGGGTATATACAAACAGTTGGTATATTGAAGGTAAAGAGGACGAAACTTTTGAAAAAGCCTTTGCCGAGTTCTGCACGGTAAATTATTGTGTAGGTTGTGGTAATGGTCTTGATGCTCTTATGCTTTCACTCAAGGCACTCGGAATCAAGCAGGGCGATGAAATTATTGTTCCATCAAACACATATATTGCAACAGCACTTGCCGTTACATATGTAGGTGCAACGCCTATATTTGTAGAGCCTGATATAAGAACATACAATATTGATCCTACAAAGATCAAAGAGAAGATTACCTCAAAGACAAAGGCAATAATGCCTGTTCATCTTTACGGTCAGCCATGTGATATGGAACCTATAATGGAAATTGCTAAAAAGTATGGCCTTTTGGTTGTTGAAGATTGTGCTCAAGCACATGGTGCAACATATAAGGGACAGAAAATTGGTTCATTCGGTGATGCTGCTGGATTCAGTTTTTATCCTGGAAAGAATCTCGGCGCATTAGGTGATGCAGGTGCTGCTGTTACAAATAATAAGAAAATTGCTGATAAGATAAGAGCATTGGGAAATTATGGTTCTGATTATAAGTATCATCATATTTATCAGGGAAATAACTCTCGTTTGGATGAGCTTCAGGCAGCGTTCCTTTCTGCAAAGCTTCCGATTCTTGACAAGATGAATACAGAGCGCCGTAGAATTGCGGATATGTATATGAATGGAATCACAAATCCAGATGTTATTCTCCCTTATGTTATTGAGGATGCTGCTCCTGTATGGCATATTTTTGCGATACGTACAGAAAAGAGAGATGAACTTGCTCAGTATCTTGCCGACAACGGGATTGGTACAAACAAACATTATCCTATTCCTATGCATATGCAGGAATGTTATAAAAACCTTGGAATCAAGGAAGGTGAACTTCCTATAGCAGAGGAGATAAGTCGTACAGAACTCAGCCTGCCGATGTTCTATGGCATAACGGAAGACGAAGTTCAATTCATAATTAATATGATAAATAAATTTTGAGGTGAATCAGTAGTTGAGCAGTTTTTTTAATAAATTAAGTAAAAGTGCATCTCCGCAAGTTAAAGCGTCAACGGCTTATACTATCTGTTCTGTTCTGCAAAGATGTCTTTCATTCATAACACTTCCAATTTTTTCGCGAATGCTTACAACAGAAGAGTATGGGTTATCAACAGTCTATTCATCAACTATGGCATTACTAATTATTTTTACATCGTTGCAATTGCCATATGGTTCATTTGCGACGGCAATGACTAAATTTAAAAATGATAGAGACAACTATATAACGTCAATCAATTATGTATGTACTGGGTTAACTATTCTTTTCTATATTATTTATATTCCTTTTCATGCTTTTTGGAATAAGTATTTAGATATTCCTACACTTTTAATTATTGTTATGGGAATTGAAATGCTTATGACCACGTCTTTGAATCTATGGATGGGTAAGCAACGATTTGAGTATAAATATAAAGGTGTTGTTTTAGTAATATTGAGTTCCTCAATATTAGGTACTATAATTGCAATTATTACGACATATTTTTCAAATGATAAGGGAATTACAAAAGTATTAGCATATTCAATTGTTGCAATTTCTGTAGGAATCGTTCCATATGTTAAAAGTATGATTCATCTAAGGGATGGCTTGAAATTACGCTATATAAAGTATGCACTGTCTTTTAATCTTCCTCTGATACCATACTATCTATCTCAGATGATATTTAATCAGTCAGACCGCCTGATGATAAACAGTATGTGTGGCAGAAGCGATGCAGCAATGTATGGAGTTACTTACAATCTTGCAATTATTCTCACCTTTGTCATAAATGCAGTTAATAATTCATATGTACCTTGGTTTTATGGGAAATTAAAAGAAAATAAATTCGAAGCTAATAAAAAAGTTTCATTTGCTATTTCGGCTTTAATGGCTGTTTTGTTGCTCGGAGTAATTTCTTTGGCACCTGAAATTATTTATGTTTTGGCAGGAAAAAAATATGAATCTGCAGTATGGGTAGTACCACCTGTTGCAATGAGTCTTATTTTCCTTCTATATACGCAGTTCTCGATAAATGTCGAATTTTTCTTTGAGGAGAAAAAGGCAATAGTGTTCGGTTCAATACTTTCCGCTGTTGTAAATATAGTACTGAATTATTTCTTTATAAAAGAGTTCGGTTTCGTGGCAGCAGCATATACGACACTTTTAAGCTATATTCTTTTTGCATTGTGCAATTACATAAGCATGGTCAAGATATGCAGGAAGCGTTATATAGATGCTAATATTTATAACACAAAGAAGCTTCTTATTCTTGCGTTTGTATTCTGCTTTATAGGATTCGGCTTCATGGCATTGTATAATATGTCTGTTGTAAGATACTGTGTAATTGCAGCTGTACTGCTTATCGGTTTGATAAACATTAAAAAGATAATGGTTGTCGTAAAAGAATATGTTTCTGTATTTAGATAAAGAATAGAGGGATAATGTATGAGTATAAGGAACACTGTGCTTTTTCCTTATCATTATGCAAAGCTTACTTATGCAAGACTGACTGCAAAAAAGGCATTCAGTGAGTGTGAAAAATATCAGAAATTACTTGGAAATCAGAAAATAAGAGTTGGTTTTATCATTCAATATATTCAGTCATGGTCAAAGGTAAAGCCTATTTATGAACTTATGAAGAAGGACAGCAGTTTTGAACCCTTCATTATTTGTGTACCTTTTGAAATAAAAAATCACAAACTTACCGTAAATGATGGATCCAACGGTGTTTATGATTATTTCATTGAAAATAAATACAAAGCGATAAATGCAAGAAAAAATGGCGGATGGCTTAATCTGAAAAAGCTCAGGCTTAATTATGTGTTCTATTCAAGACCGTATAATAAAGTGATGCCAAAGGAGTATATTTCTGACAATGTTGCAAAGTATACGAGAATATGCGGACTGTTATATGGTCTGCATATCACAAAAGATATTATGCCTACAGTTATGAATAATGATTTTGATAAGAATATATTTATTAACTTTGCGTCTGTAAAGGAAGAAGCCGATTATTTCAGAAATGCATATATAGGAAATTGCAGAAAAGGCATTCAGCATTCGTGTTTTTACGGTATTCCTGCATTGCAGTGTATGTTTGAGAAAGGTGAAAGCAATAATTTATGGGAATTTGCAAGAAATGGCTTAAAGGTATTGTGGACACCGAGATGGACTTCCGACATGAGTTTGGGCGGAACTTCATTCTTTGAACTGAAAGATTTTATATTTGATTATGCTCAAAACAACAGAAATATCAATTTTCTAATACGTCCACATCCTTTGATGTTTGACCATTTTGTTGAAACAGGAGAAATGACGGCAAAGGAAGCAGAGGAGTACAGGGTAAAAATTGATTCCCACGAAAACACTTCTCTTGACACGAAAAAGGAATATATATCGACTTTCTGGGAATCGGATGCCATAGTTGCCGATGTATCGGGAATAATTCCCGATTATTTTGTAACTGGCAAACCTATTATATACTATGAAAAAAATCCAGATTTTGATTATACGGAACTGGCACGTGATATATTCAGTGTATGCTATATTGCACATAATGCCAATGATGTAAAAAAATACCTGGATATGTTGGCATCGGGCAATGATCCGCTGAAAGAAAAGCGCAAACAGAAGGTAAAAGAGGTCTACGAAGGCTTGTATAAAACTTCTGCTCAGAATATCTGCAAAAAGCTTAAAGAGCTTGCAGTTAAATGATAGGAAAATAATGATGAAAAGATATGAAATCGTAAGTTACAATATTAGTTGTAACTATACAAATTATGACTTTGCATTACAGTAATTGGCACTTAGTTCAACTGTTGACAGAATCGGAAAGTGGAAATAGCATAGTGCTTTGGTAGATTATCGTTCAAACACGCATATTGACAGTGATCCTTTGAACCCTATAAAAAAACATGGGATAAAGATGATGAATCGGTAAAACTTTTAGAACTTAGTATGGCTGCGATAAGAGAAAATTATTAAATGTTATCAAAATTTAATGTGTGGTGATAATAGTTTGAAGTTAAGAAAATTAGAAGAAAAAGATGCACCGTTGATGCTTGAATGGATGCATGACAGTTCTGTAACAGCTTATCTTGCAAAGGATTTCAGCAGTATGACAATAGAAAATTGCAAGGATTTCATAGAATCTGCACAGGGTATTACTCATAATGCACATTTTGCAGTTGTTGATGATAATGATGAATATATGGGTACAGTAAGTCTAAAAAATATTGAATTGTCATCTGCTGAGGCTGAATTCGCAATCACTATGCGCAAATTCGCTCAGGGAAAAGGATTTGCAAGATTTGCAATTTGCGAGATAATCCGAACAGCAATTGAAGATATGAACCTTAAATTTGTTTATTGGGATGTATTGAAAGCAAATCTTCACGCCGTTCATTTTTATGATAAAATAGGTGGAAAACGTATTAAAGATGAAAAGTGTTCATTTTATCTAACAAAAATGAATATTCCTACGGAAAAGAAAAGTGAATATATCTGTTTCTATGCAGATGAGTGTATATAATAGGAGGAATTTATAATGACAGTGATCGTAACAGGTGGAGCCGGATTTATTGGCTCAAATTTCGTATTTCATATGCTTAAGGCACATCCTGATTATAGAATTGTGTGTGTTGATAAGCTGACTTATGCAGGAAATCTTTCAACTCTCGAAAGCGTTATGAATAACCCAAAATTTCGTTTCTGCAAGACAGATATCTGCGACAGAGAGGCTATTAATAAGCTATTTGAGGAGGAAAAGCCTGATATAGTTGTCAACTTTGCGGCTGAATCACACGTTGACCGCTCAATAGAGAATCCGGAAATTTTCCTGCAAACAAATATTCTTGGAACCTCCGTTATGATGGATGCTTCAAGAAAGTACGGAGTTAAGCGTTATCATCAGGTTTCAACCGATGAGGTTTACGGCGACCTTCCTCTTGACCGTCCTGACCTATTTTTCACGGAGAGTACACATATCCATACTTCAAGCCCGTATTCATCTTCAAAAGCAGGTGCAGACCTTCTTGTCCTTGCATATTATAGAACATATGGTTTGCCTGTAACAATTTCAAGATGTTCTAATAACTACGGTCCATACCATTTTCCTGAAAAGCTTATTCCGCTTATGATCGCAAATGCTTTGGCAGACAAGCCTCTTCCTGTTTACGGCAAGGGCGAAAATGTTCGTGACTGGCTCTACGTTGAAGACCACTGCAAGGCTATAGACCTAATTATTCATAATGGAAGAGTCGGCGAGGTTTATAATGTTGGCGGTCATAACGAAATGAAAAACATTGACATTGTAAGACTAATCTGCAAAGAACTTGGTAAACCAGAATCACTTATTACTTACGTTACAGACCGTAAGGGTCATGATATGCGTTATGCAATTGATCCAACAAAAATCCACAATGAGCTCGGCTGGCTTCCTGAAACAAAGTTTGCAGACGGCATTAAGAAAACGATTAAGTGGTACCTTGATAACGAAAAATGGTGGAAGGACATTATTAGCGGTGAGTATCAGAACTATTACACTAAGATGTACGGTAACAGATGATGAGAGTTTTAGTAACAGGTGTTGGCGGACAGCTTGGTCACGATGTGATGAATGAACTATATAAACGTGGATATTTCGGCATTGGTTCGGATATTCAGGAAATCTATTCCGGCGTACAGGATAAGAGTGCAGTTACTCTTATGCCGTATGTTCAGCTTGATATAACCGATAAAAATGCTCTTGAAAAAGTTATTTCAAAAGAAAAGCCGGATACTGTGATACATTGTGCCGCATGGACTGCCGTTGACGCTGCTGAAGATGAGGAAAATCAGCCAAAGGTAAGAGCTATAAACGTTGACGGTACACAGAATATTGCCGATGCGTGCAAAAATATCGGCGCAAAAATGATATATATATCAACCGATTACGTTTTCAATGGTCAGGGTACTGAGCCGTGGACTCCGGACTGCAAAGACTATGCTCCACTCAACGTTTACGGTCAGACAAAGCTTGACGGCGAACTTGCTGTTGCAAATACTCTCGATAAGTATTTTATCGTCCGTATTGCGTGGGTTTTTGGCAAAAACGGCAAGAATTTCATCAAGACTATGATAAATGTCGGCAAGACACATGACGAAGTTCGAGTTGTCAACGATCAGGTTGGTACACCTACATATACATTTGACCTTGCAAGACTTCTTGTTGATATGATTGAAACTGATAAATATGGTTACTATCACGCTACAAACGAGGGCGGCTACATTTCATGGTACGATTTTACAAAGGAAATTTACAAGGCAGCAGGACTAAATACTAAGGTTACGCCTGTAACAACTGCTGAGTATGGACTTTCAAAGGCTGCAAGACCATTTAATAGCCGACTTGACAAGTCGAAACTTGTTGAAGCAGGTTTCAAGCCGCTTCCTGCATGGCAGGACGCTGTTGCAAGATATGTAAAGGAGATCGGAGAATAATGGGACAGATAACTGTACAGAAAAATGTTGGCGGAATCGAAGGACTTTGCGTCATCGAACCTGCTGTTCACGGCGATAAACGTGGATATTTTATGGAAACTTACAACCAGAAAGATATGGAAGCCGAGGGTCTTTGCTATAATTTCGTGCAGGACAATCAGTCTGCTTCAACTAAGGGCGTTCTGCGTGGACTTCACTATCAGATTAATCACCCTCAGGACAAGCTTGTAAGAGTTATAAGAGGCGAAGTTTTCGACGTTGCTGTTGACCTCAGAAATGGCAGCAAGACATTCGGCAAGTGGTTCGGAATCAAGCTTACCGATGAAAATAAAAAACAGTTCCTTATTCCAAAGAATTTCGCTCACGGCTTTATCGTTCTGTCAGATGAAGCAGAATTCTGCTATAAAGTAACAGATTTTTGGTACCCCAATGATGAGGGCGGTCTTATGTGGAACGACAATAATATTAACGTAGAATGGCCTATTCCGGAGGGTATGACGACGAAAACTCTCAACCTTTCCGATAAAGATAAGGCAAACATGAGTTTTGCAGAATATTGCAAAGAGCGAGGTATAAATATATGAAGGGTATAGTTCTTGCAGGCGGCTCAGGTACACGTCTTTACCCACTGACTAAAGTTACTTCCAAACAGCTTCTTCCAATATATGACAAGCCAATGATTTACTATCCGCTGTCAGTTCTTATGCAGGCAGGAATCCGTGATATTCTAATTATATCAACTCCTCAGGATACACCAAGATTCGAGGATCTGCTCGGCAACGGTAATCAGTTCGGAATCAACCTTCAGTACAAGGTTCAGCCGTCACCTGACGGACTCGCTCAGGCTTTTATTATCGGCGAGGAATTTACAAAGGGCGAACCTTGCGCTATGATTCTCGGCGATAATATTTTTGCCGGTCATGGCCTTGTAAAACGTCTCAAAAAAGCCGTAGAAAACGCTCAGAACGGCAAGGGTGCAACGGTTTTCGGCTACTATGTTGACGATCCGGAAAGATTCGGTATAGTTGAGTTCGATAAGAAAGGCAAAGCTATATCTATCGAGGAAAAACCTGCCAAACCTAAGTCGAATTACTGCGTAACAGGTCTCTACTTTTATGACGAAAAAGTCGTTGAGTATGCCAAAAACCTCAAGCCTTCGGCTCGTGGGGAACTTGAAATAACTGACCTCAACCGCATTTACCTCGAAAACGAAAAGCTTAATGTAGAGCTTCTCGGTCAGGGCTTTACATGGCTCGATACCGGAACTCACGAAAGCTTGGTAGAGGCTACAAACTTCGTAAAAACTGTCGAAGACCATCAGCACAGAAAAATCGCCTGCCTTGAGGAAATAGCTTACCTCAACGGCTGGATATCCAAGGAAGAACTTACTGCTGATGCAAAAGACCTTATGAAAAATCAGTACGGTCGATACCTTATGGACGTGCTGAACGGAAAATATATCGATTAATAATTAAGGGCACCTCTAAAAACTCATTTTGAGAAAAAACAGCTATGCACGGCATCTGCTGTGTCAACCTCCCTCATAGTGCGACAGCACGCTTTCGGAAGGTTTCCTTGCAGCTTACCGCACCTATCTGATTTTTCATTAATCAAACGAGTTTTTAGAGGTGCCCTTAAGTAAACGCCGTACAAAGCAAATATATACTTTGTACGGTGTTATTGATGCTGTATAATAAAACTTGAAACATATCAACAAGACAAAGTATAATAAAAAAAGAATGTAAGTGTCATGAATGAGTACAGAAAGAAAATACGATGATGAATTTAAAAGACAAGCCGTAAAATTGGCAAAGGGAGTGGGAACAAGGGCGGCTGTTACAATTACAAGCATCTTTTTTGACAAATTTTTCATCTCATATTTTCTTTTTTATTTTTGAATCAGCTTGTTTAGCCTGTCGTAATTCACTTTTGTGCCTCCATTGCGCACTTCATGTAGATTTTGTGTTCAGTCTCACCTATCTTGTACAATAATAGCAGCACGCCCCATAATAAGAGAATCCGACTTTTTACCGTTTGCATTATATAGATCCAGTATCGCACAATCGCTGTCGATAACAGTTGTGTTGATGCAGGTGGTTTTCAGCATTTTGCGATTCTGCCTGTGCCACTTTGTGAGGTTTGATTTCCTTGTTCATTCGCTTCTGAGGTAATAGCCACCCATTATATAGCCGCCTGAAAATTTCAATATGCAAGGATACTGTGCTTTCATAGCTGTTGCTGAGAAATACCTGTTTTTTGCATTTCTTTGCTAAATAAATCAATAAATTGTTTTTGGCTAAGTAAATTTGCGTTGATGTAAAAAAATTTCCCATTTAAATCCTACTTTATACATTGTCTTACTGATATGTAAAAATATAAACCTATATTAATATTATAATGGTAAGCTTTATTCTTTGTTTGGTAATTAGTAATGTCTTTGCAGTAATAGGCTTCAATTCAATAAAGAGTGCAGCTCTGAGTTTAGTGATTATTCTATTCATGCGGATATTACGAATGTTACAAGTAGTCACTGTTATTTTTCCGAAGAAGATTTGAATCTACGATAATATTGACAAGATTTATCAGAAAAATGTTTTGCGAATATAAATGGGATAAAACAGATTCTACACTTCAAATATTGCTGTATGACGACGAGCTGTGGCAAAAGTTCGCCAAAATAAACGATATTAAATATGACCGATGATTCGGATATAGCTAAATATACTGATAGAGTTATCAACATAGAAGATTGGAAAATAGTAAAAGAGCAAATAAGTGATACGTAAAATGTCATAGAAAATTCATGTTTGATGAGAGTGTATAATAAAGTGTGTAAGTTGAAAGTAAGCAAGAAACTATAAAACTTATGCACTTCACTTTTATGAAAAGCGAGGTATACTAAATGAAAGAAATGGAAAGACGGTTTCTAACTGGGCAATGGTAAGAAATCAGTTCTCAATGTCAGTATGTTGCTTAATTTAATATGCAAAAATGGCACTTTTGTGCTGTATGCACAAAGTGGGCGGTTCAATTATATTTTTTGCTAAGGCTGTTGCAAAAGACGTGAATTCAAGGGAAAATAGAAAATTATAAGAAATTAACATATAATGTCTTGTAATCAATGAGTATTATGTGATATAATGAGCATATCAACGTGTACATTATTTTATGGCGGTGATGCTTATTATGAATAAACACTATTTTCTGATAACATTTATTGGTATTATTGTTTTAATTTTCAGTCTTTCAATTATATCTTATTATAAATCTGACTCATCATCAGACATAATTGTTTTTTGTTCGTCATATTCTGATAATGATAACTTATATGAAAGCAGCTTTAGTACTGATACATATAAAGTAAAAGAAACTAAGACAGCTAAAAAGAAAAATAAATTGGCTGATTCATCTAAGAAATGTTCACAGGAATCATCTGTGTTGACAACTGCTTCAATGACAGAAAATCTAATGGTAAATTTAAATACTGCTGATATCAGTGAGTTATCAAAGCTTAATGGGATTGGTGAAACACTTGCTGAGAGAATTATAAATTATCGCACAATTAATGGAATCTTCAAAAATATTGAAGAAATTAAAAATGTTGATGGAATAGGCGATGGAAAATTTTCAGCAATATGCAATAATATATATGTAGACAATCCTACATATGAATTGCAGTCGCAAACTGTAGAAAATAATGCAGATGAACAAGAAAACTCAGATGTTCAGATTCAAGAGCAAACAGAAAGTTCACACGAAGAAGTAAATTCTAACGAAACTTCACAGGTCACAACTATGACTATAGATGACATAGCACCACTAAATCTCAATACTGCTACAAAAGAACAGCTTATGCTTTTACCGCATGTAGATGATAAAATTGCTGTTGAAATAATTAACCTTCGCCAGAAAATTAAGAAATTTAAAAATTCATATGAGCTTTGCTATGTTGAATCGCTTACTGAGAGCGATGTTGCAGACATCATAAAATATGTAGTTGTTGAATAAGTCCAAGTTGAGACAATAAGTGTTCATAAAATAGGTAATAACGATAAATTTTAACCGTTTTGTAACCTTTTAAAATTCAAAGTGAAAAAACTGTGAAAATTAACAAAAAATTGTGTTAAAAGATGTACAACGTGACCAAAAAATATTAAGGAATGATTCAAAGCATTGACTTTATGCGGAAAATACGGTATATTATAAATACAAAAAGCATTCGTTTGGTATTTTACTCTAAAACATCAGCAGAAATAAATTTATAAGTTTGTTTATGCTGAGCCGGAGGAATGCAGTTGTGCTGTGCATAAATTTATTTGTGCATAAGTTTTGATCGGTCTGCACTTCCAGTACACCTGTGGAAGTACTACTATCGCATGTGACTTCATGTCTGTATCCGTTTTTGACTTACAGCCCAAGCTGCATTATTTAAATGCCGAAAGTCTGCTTTATTCACTTTATTGTGAAGATTCACCTTCATTAATAAAAAATGAATGTGAAATAAGTTTTTAAATTACGCAGTGCTGTTTTGCAATTCACAAAACAGCGTACTTAAACTGCGCAGTTTATATTGTATGCACATTTTTAAGAAATTTTTATGCTTTATGCAAAATCAACCGCTTCGGAAGGACATTTCTTGAAATGGCAAAGTTTGCCTGATACATATTGATGACTTGATTATCTACATACATATCCAATTTATTCACCTGTGCGTATTATATTATTAATTAGAATAATATAATATATATATTTAAGGAGGAAATTTCAAATGAACAATCTTAAGAAAACTTTGGCATTAGTTGCTACTCTTGCTATGGCTACATCAGCTTTCGCAAGCTGCGGTAAGTCTTCTTCTTCTTCTTCTTCTTCTTCTTCTTCATCAGAATCTACTACAGAGGCTGATACAACTGCAGCAGGCGATGCTTCTTCAACAGAGGCTGGTGACAGTTCTTCAGAGGCTACAAATACTGCTGCTAAGTCAGAAGACGTTGGAGCTGTAACTCTTAAAACAGGTGGCAGCACATTTACTGTTGCTTCTTGGAATGCTGACGATGCTGAAGCTCTTATCAAGCAGTGGGAAACTACTTCAGGCAAGAAGGCTACTTTTGTTAACCTTAGCTGCGGCGGTGGCGATGCTGCTGAAAAGTACAACAATATGTTCCAGGCTGGCGATGACCTCGATGTTTACTTCGTAGAAGCAGACTGGGCTCTTCAGTTCGTTAACGATGATACTAAGACAGCTCCTCTTGAGTCACTTGGTTTCACAGATGCTAACTTCTCTGAAATGTACTCATACACAGATGAAATCGGTAAGAGCACAAGCGGCGTTCGTAAGGGTGCTTCATGGCAGGCTGCTGCAGGCGGATTTGCTTACAGAACTGACCTTGCTGAAAAGTACCTCGGCGTAAAGACACCTGAAGATATGCAGAAGCAGATCGGTGACTGGGATGGATTCCTCGCAGCTGCTAAGAAGGTTTCAGATGCTTCAAGCAAGAAGACAGCTTTCTGTGATACACTCGGCGGTCTGTGGCAGGTATTTGCTGCTGGACGTACAACTCCTTGGGTTGTTGACGGTTCATTGAAGATTGATGAATCATGTCAGAAGTTCGCTGACATCGCTAAGACTCTTTGGGATGAAGGCGGAGTTATGAAGTGTGACCAGTGGGCTACAGAATGGCTCCCAGCAGGTCAGACAGATGACGTTATGGGTTACTTCGTATCAACATGGGGCTTCGGCGATACAATCCTCTGCGGTGCTGCAGGTGGTAAGGATGGAGCTACATACGGTAAGTGGAATGTCTGCGTAGGTCCACAGCAGTACTTCTGGGGCGGTACTTGGATGGTTGTTAACCCTAAGACTGATAACGCTGAAGAAGCTCAGAGCTTCATCAAGACATTTACAGTTGATGACGAGCAGATCAAGACATATGCTCTTGACAAGCCAGAATACTGCAACAATACAAAGGTTATGGCTGACATCATTTCTGCAAACCAGTATAAGGACACATACGTTCTTAATAACCTTGGCGGACAGAACTACTTCAAGGTTCTTGATGAATCTGTAAAGGGTGTTAACCTTAAGGGCCTTATCACTCCTTATGATGCAACAATCAAGACAAAGTTCGTTAAGTCTGTTAAGGAGTCTTACCTCGAAGGCGGCAAGTCATGGGATGATACAGTAAACGATTTCAAGAATGCTGTATCTACAGAACTCAGCGACGTTAACTGCGACTAATAATATACAAACAAAACTTTAGTTTTGTAAGTATGCCTACGGAGTGCTTTAGCATTCCGTAGGTGTATATTATTATGATATTGTCTTTGAGAGGGTGTGTTTTATGGCGTCAGCTGCTCAGAAAAGGATCAAATCTATCAGCTATGCTAAATACGGCTATTTTTTTATTTTGCCGTTTTTTATTGTTTATTCTATTTTCCAATTATGGCCATTAATTAATACGTTTATCCTTAGCTTTTATGGTAATGGTAATGCATCTGCAAACAATTCAGCAAGTACTGATGTTGCAGTTGGTCTTGATAACTATAATGTCCTGCTTTTTGGCGGTGACAAAAGAAGTTTACAGCAGCAGCATGAAATGTTCGTATCCTCACTTGGTAATACATTGATTTTGTGGATAGGTAACTTTATTCCACAGATTATTTTATCACTTTCACTTGCTGTTTGGTTTACAAGTGCAAGACTTAAAATTGTAGGCAAAGGCTTCTTTAAAGTCGTAATGTACATGCCTAATATTATTACAGCAGCTTCTGTATCTGTTCTATTCCTCTCACTTTGTGCAGACAAGGGTACTATTAATCAGATTCTTGACAACTTTGGCTTTGACAAAGTTAATTTTATCGAAAATACTCATGCACGTGGAACTGTTATGTTTATCCAGACATGGATGTGGTTCGGTAATACTATGATAATGCTTATGTCAGGTATCATGGGTATCAATCCTTCACTTTTTGAAGCAGCTGAAATCGACGGTGCTAATGGAATGCAGACTTTCTGGAAAGTTACTGTTCCACTGTTAAGTCCAATTCTTGTTTACACTGTTGTTACATCTATGATAGGTGGACTTCAGATGTTTGATATTCCTTTCCTTTTCCATCACGGAAACAGCGATATGGTTAATGAAGATATCCAAACTGTTGCGGTGTATATTTTCCGCCGTTACAAGAATAAGAATGGATATCAGTTTGGCTATGCCGGTGCCGCATCTGTACTTTTGCTTTTCATTACAGTAGTTCTTGGCTTCATAACATTCTATATGAACAGAGACAAAGACGAAATTGCAAAGAGAAAACAGCGCAGAAAGCTTATGAAACAAGCTAAAGCAAAGAGCAAGCAGTTTGGAGGTCTGAGCATATGAGTATGAAGTCTACTTATGGTGATGCAAAAGCTAATTATACTGTGAAAAACAGATTTAAATCTGTTGGCCTCTTTATTTTGATGCTCATATTGGCTTTTATCTGTTTATTTCCGGTTTATGTGCTTATAATCAATGCAACAAGAGATACTGTTTCAATTCAGAATGGTCTTGCTTTTGTACCAAGTCATCATTTGTCTGAAAATATGAAGGAACTTACTACTAATTCTAACTTTGCTTCTTCAATCAACGTAGGTTATGGTTATCTAAATAGTGCTACTGTAACTATTTCTGCCACTTTC
>JALCDN010000006.1 GCA_022641595.1 Ruminococcus sp.
TGGGCAATGAAAACATTGAAATACTTTTTATTTTGCGATATTTACTCTGCTTTAGAGTGAATGTCGCTGTTTTTATGCCTGCCAAAATTTTTGAACGTGTTTTACGGGGTTTTTAGAGGTGCCCTTATAGCACTTTTAATTTATTTTGACAAGATGGGATGTGCTATTAGGCGGTCGGATTCATATACTTTTTTACGCTTAAAATGCGCATTGAGTTCAATATAAGAAGCATTGCTGTACCTGAATCTGCAAAAACTGCGAACCACATATTTGCTACTCCAAGTAAGCCAAGTAACAATACAGCTGCTTTTATTACAAGAGCAAAAATTATATTTTCTCTCACTATAATTGCAGTTTTATCTGCAATTTTTTTTGCTTGAACAGCAGAACTGAGCTTTGAATTCATAAGAACTACATCAGCAGCTTCCAGAGCCAAATCAGCACCGCTGTTCATTGCAGCTCCAACATCAGCTCCTGCAAGTACGGGGCCATCATTGATACCGTCACCTATGAACAAAACTGAACCATATTTTTTCCTTATTTTTGCAAGTTCTTGAAGCTTTTCTTCAGGCAGCAACTGTGCACTGAATTCATCAATATGAACTTTTTCAGCAATTTCACCAGCATTTTGTGTTCTGTCACCCGTAAGCATTGCCGTTTTCAGACCCATTGCCCTGAAACTATCTATAGCTTTGACAGAAGTTTCTTTTATAGTATCTGACACTGTAATTTTTCCTGCCAATACATTGTTAACTGCCACATAAACTATACTTCCAGAACCTAAAGTAGCAGAATTATTGCCAAATTCAATATTATTTTCGTTCATAAGCATAACGTTTCCACAGAGTATGCTCTTATTTTCAAACTCAGCTGCAATTCCTTTACCGGGAATTTCTTTAACAGCGTCAGTCATTGACGGTTTCTCAATATTGTTTTTCATGCAGTATTTCATAATACTTACTGCAACCGGATGGGTTGAATTCTGCTCGCACATTGCAACATACCTGAGCAATTCTGTTTTCTCAAAATTATTATATGTTTCAATTTCTGTGAGATCAAAAGTTCCGGTAGTAATTGTTCCTGTTTTATCCATTACAACTGCTTTTACTTTACTCAGTGCCTCAAGTGAATTTCCGCCCTTGAAAAGAATACCAAGTTTGGAAGCAGCACCAATACCTGAGAAAAACGATAATGGTATGCTTAATACCAATGCGCACGGGCAGCTTATTACAAGAAATGTCAAAGCTGTGTAAATCCAATAGTGTACGTTGCCAGTTACAATTGATGGAATCAGTGCTGTAAGTGCAGCAATAGAGAGAATTGCAGGTGTATAAATTTTTGCAAACTTAGTTATAAATTTATCAATTTCAGGTTTTGAAGAAGCTGCATTTTCTATTGCCTCAGCAATTTTTGACATCATAGAGTCCTTTGCCAAAGCTGTAGATCTTATTGTTATTACGTTTGCGGTATTAATACTGCCTGATACAACTGTGTCACCAATGTTTGCAGAAACCGGAACGGGTTCACCATTAATAGCAGACATATCAAGCCTTGTATAACCGGAAGTAATAACTCCGTCAACAGGTATCCGCTCACCTGCTTTAATTCTTATAGTATCACCAATTTTTACCATTTCGGAATCAGACGTAATATATTCACCGTTTACAAGTATATCAGCTGTATTGACCTTTAATTCAGCAGCAGCAGAAATAGCTTTTCTGCTTTTGTCAACAGCATAATCCTCAAAGACAGAGCCTATTTTAAAAAACAATACAACGCCTACTGCTTCTGAATAGTCGCCAAGAATAAATGCACCAATTGTAGCAACAGCCATTAAAAAATTTTCATCAAACAAATTATGAGATTTTATACCTTTAAGAGTTCCCAGAAGTATATCATATCCAAGCAAAAGATATGACACACCATACAGGCTTGCTGACAATATACGGATATCAATGACATTTGAAGTAATTATTGCAGCTGCATAAAAAACAATTCCGATTATGAGAGGTACTAATTTATTTTTAATGCTATGTGAGTGATGATGAACTTCTGCTGAATTATTATCTGACTGTATTATAACCCCGTTTTCTATATTATCGCAGATATTCTGCATATGTTTTTCGGTATCAGAACTGATATTTCCTTTGACATGGAGTTTTTTAGTAGCAAACACGAGTACTGCCGATTCTATTTCTTCAATTTTATTTATTTCGGTTTCAATTTTATTAGCACAATTTGCACAATCGAGATTATTTATTGAATATATTTTCTCCATACAAATACCTCCTCATAATTGAACAGTTGTTCATATGTTTAATATATCACATATTTATGCTGTTGTCAAGAGGTATTAACAATTTATATGAGAATTTTTAGAATTTTTCACACAGAATATATGTGCTATCGTCTATGAGTATAGTTTCTATGCAATTACATTTCAGAGATTTTTGGTATTTTTATTTTCTGCCCTGGATAAATCGTATCTGATGTAAGAAAATTTACTTTTTTTAGTTCCGGATATTTATCGCCGCTTCCCAAATATCGTTCCGATATGCCCCAAAGAGTATCTCCTTTAATTATGGTATAAACTTGTGAAATCTGTGCTGATACAGATAAATTCTTATATCCGCTGAGACCTGCTTCTTTTATTGCAGAAGGATAGTCAATGTAGCAATAATTGCAGTCTACTTCGCCATTTATTCCATTTACACTTGACGTATGACTATATTGCCATACTCCGTGCTGATATTCGTATGATGTTTCATTCACACCAATTTGCGCTACCCAAATTGAATATCTGTTTCTTATGTCAGGAGTCAGATACTGTTCAAGAAAAGACATATATGAATAAATGCCTACCCAATATCCGGCATTTTCTATTGTGCTGCAAAATGAACTTGCTATTTGTTCTATTATATTTTTACCAAGATTTACCTGAGCATCGCTTTCAATATCCAAATATACTGGATATTCAAATTTCTTGCCTCTTATTACATCTAAGCAAGCTTGTGCTTCTTCAACAGCTTCCTGAGGCGATAATGCATAGCTATACCAATAGCAGCCACATGGAATATCATTTGCCGCACAGCTTTCATAATTCTGCTCAAATAATTCATCTTTCTGAGAAGTCTCTTTTCCATAACCTGCTCTTATTAAAGCAAATTGTATTCCATCTTCCTTAACTTTTTTCCAATCAATAGCCCCTTGAAACTTTGACACGTCAACACCTTTTATCTGCATAATTACTCCTCCTTCTCACTTCGTGATCTCTCATGCTGCGTACCAAAATAAAAAGCAATTACCGTTGTAAATATCGTTAAGAATTGATCTGAATCAATTCTGCCGGTCAATGACAGTATTGAAAACACTATAGTCAGTGTCAGTGTACATATTGACTTTACATTGATAAGTCTTATAAATTTGTTTAGCATATAAATCACACTCCGAATAGTATATAATATGCAAAAAATGAAATTACAGTTACTTTAATGCATCAAGAATTTATAGATTTTATTAGTAGATTATTTCAGAGAGTTTTAATGTAAATAAAGGCAATTTTAAAAAATGAAAATAAAGAAATAGCCACACAGGAACACAACATATAATTGCTGTTTTTGTGTGACTATTTTAGTTAAATGCAGTAATTTTAATAGCTTTTTACAACCCAATTTGTTTCGATTCAATTGAGCTGTTAATCTGAATAATAACTTATAAATTTAATATCAGGCGATTTTCACAAGCTTGATATTTGATAAAGTAACATTATAATAATCTTTTCCACCAAGTTGGAAAACAATTTCTGCATCTGCTGTACTTCCCGAACAAATGAACTCTTTTGAATAATGAGCTTTAGATGAAACCGCACTTATTTCGTCCTTAAAAAATTCAGCAGATTTTGTGGAATTTCTTATTATTACCGGAACAGTTGCATCAACTGTTGATGTATAGTCAAATTCAAGACGATATTTGCCGCCTTTTTTCAATGAAAATTCAGAAAGAACAGCTTCTATTGCTTCCGGTGACTTGCCGCCTGATACCATATTAATCCAAAATGATTTGTCATATCCCACATAAGAAGCAGCATTGCCACCCATATTTGAATCAATTTTTACATCATACTTTGCATCAGCTACAACATTTAGTCCAACCTGATCCGATTCAATTCCGAGTACCTGACATATTTTATCGGCAAGAACGTAAGCACTGTTCTGCTGAGTAACAGCTGACGGGTGCCAATCAGAGCCATATCCGTCCGAAGCGTTCTGCGTAACTGAATGATAGCTCATAATCTTTTTATCATTTGCTGCTGTGCTATATTGAGCAACGGATTTTTCCACAAGAGCATATACTTCATCGCAGCCCATTGTTCCAAGCGTACATATAATATAGGAATCAGGATTTTTTTCTCTTACTGTTTTGAGGAAAGAAACATAGCCGGCAATAAACTCCTCAGACCTTTTTTCCTTATCTGAAGCTGTAACATAACTTGAGTCATTTGTTCCGAGATTTATAACCACAACATCATTTTTGTGTTTAGAAAAATCCCAGTCAACCGAATAATCCTTAAACTTACTTACAAGTCCATAGCATGGAGGAATAAGGCTTTCAGTATTTTTGTCGCCTGATGATGTATAACCGGAAATAATGCCGTGTCCGCTGTATGATACAGCACTGTAATCGGCATTTAACTTCTGAGCTGTTAAATATGCATATGATTTTGTGAAGTTCTCCGTAGTTGTTTTAAAAGAATCAGAATTTGAAAGTCCTTCAACACCGTATGCACAAGTAATTGAATCACCTATAAATTCTATTGAAAGGTTTTTCTTTTGTACAGGCATAATCGGTATATTTGAATCTGTGTTAACTGATATATTTTTTATTCCGACTGCTCCGTACATAGCTTCGGAAAGCAAAATTACCTTTACTTTAACCGATGCTGATTTTTCATTATCAAACAATTGAATTGTTTTTTCATTTGTACTCATAATTGAGTCAGTGAGCAGCACATCGTTTATATAAACAGCATAGCGTGGTCTATAATTTTCGCCGTTATTTATGCCATCATCACCTGCAATGGTAATCTGAGCTGATTTTCCATTTAGCACAAATTCAGATGAAGAACCGCTTTGCGTTAGCCATGTTATATCAGATTTGCGAAGATTACGACCGGTCAATTTCACATTATCCTCCGTTGCCTGATAATTCTGAACAGAAAATTTTCCTGTTGAAGCCGTCATATATTTTCTTAACTGAACCATATCGAATACATCTGACAAACCGTCATTATTGATATCTTTAGAAATTCCATCATTTTTGCCAATCACATAGTCATTCAGCAGATTTGCATCGGACGATGTATAAAGAGTCATAGCATTTGATTGTAAGCTTAGAATTGAAGCAGAAAATACAATGGCTGCTGTAATTGAAACTGTTCTTTTCATATTTTTAACCTTCCATTCTCACTTGGATAAAAGCAGCTTACGCATAGCGATGACATCAAATATATCTACATTGCTATTTTTATCGATATCAGCTGCTTTAAGATTTACAGGTGTATCATTGCAAATAATCCACTTTTGTGTTGCGACTACATCTGATATGTCAAATTTTCCATCATTATTAACATCGCCTGATATTTCGCTGTCTGATGAATTTTTATACACATTCTGATACATAGTATCAGCCCATAACTTTCTCATTTCTGCATAGCCATCTGAATTTGGATGAACACCGTCACTGCTTAGCATTTCCGGATGCTCTTTAAAGTAAGCGTTAAAATCAGGACCTTTGATTACCTGAGGATATTCCGAGTAAATCTTATCAACCATAGCATTATAATTATCAAGATAGCTGTTTACATCTTTATTGACTGAATATGGTATTTTAGGTATTACCGGAATTTTTCCTGCTTTGATTACAGCATCTATCATGTATACAGTATTGGCATAATATTTTTCAGGACCACTCTGATTTCCCCATGCATCATTCGTACCATATGCTATGCTAACGTAGTGACCTTTGTAAGCAGACAACCATCTGTCAATATTATTCTTACCGTCAGTACTTGTTATTCCGCCTATACCGCCATTTTCCTGAATTGGGAAAAAGCGTGAATCAAGCTCATTCACATATGTTGCAAAGCCTGTTCCGTAGCAATTATTCATTCCGCCAGCGGTAATTGAGTCACCGTAAAAAATCCAGCTATCATCAACGCCTTGGGAAACGTTATGTACATCGAAATTTACATTTACAGTTCCACCGCTTTTGCCATCAGCACCAGTTATCTTCATTCTTATCCAGTTAAAGCCCTTAAAATCAATGATATGCTGACGAGAACTCAGAGTATTTCCTGTTACTGTTTCTACGACTTTCCAGCCATCGGTTGGATATTCGCCGCCTTTAGCAGCGTTTACTTCTATAGTATAATCAGAAGGTTCGAGATTTCTTGAGACATAATTTCCGATTATATCGAATGAACTTGGGTTATACCAAACAGCGTCTATAGTTTCTCTTTGTTCAGCAGGAACTCCTGAAAGGTCATACGCAATATAATCTGGAGTACTCGATGACCAAAACGAATAATAGTAATCATCATTTGCAAATTTAGCATTTGCCTGTGCATTTTCAGAATAAGCAGGAACGTTTCTGCTTATAACCGGGTTTGATGTAATTGCATTCGCATTGATAAGTTGATCACTGTTTCTGAAGCAGTTCAAGAAGCTACAGCTCATTGAAACAGCAACAGCAGGAACAATCAGATTTCTGATAAATCTGTTCATAATAAAAACTCCCTCAAAATATTTAAAACGATTTATAAAGCCAAGCTTTAAAAATATCAGCGTACTATTGCACATATTTATGATAGCATTGCTCACATAAATTGTCAATAAAAGCAGTTAAAATTCATATATATTTAATATTTTTTCTAATATAAAGTTGCAATTTGACAGGTTTCAAAATAAAGCAAAGCGTATAATATAGTGAAAAAAGCCGTACCAATAGATATACCGCATACATTTTATCAAAAATATGCATTGTTCTATTGGTACGGCTTCTGAATTATATTTTAATGACGCTGTTGCAAGATTAATCATTGTCAATCATCGACGTAATATATCTTTTTATTTCACAATAGCATTCATCAAAGCTGTTGTTGTTTGAAAATCGTCTGATAATATTTGCGGAAATGAGCTTATTTTCAGAAAAATCTTCTGAATCAGCAATAAATCTGCGGCAAAGTTCGGCATACTTCGGAGAGCTTTCATTTTGTTCTCTCATAACAGCTCTCATAAGTCGTATTCCGTCATCTACTTCAATGTAAATCGGAATTACAACATTGCTGCCAAAATATTCACTTATTTTCAAATATGATTCAAGTGTACCTATGCCGATATAATTTTTTGAACCTATATCAATATTATCTTTTGCCGTAAAATAAGTCCAGTTGCCATATATTGTACTATATATTCTTTCCTCAATAATCATATCGTCATCGTGCATTTTGTCATAAAAGTTTTCATTCACAAAGTGATATTCGCTACCATCAATTTCATGATCTCTTTTTGGACGTGTTGTATAAATAACGATAGTATTGACATCTAATTCACTGACAATTTTTCTGTATATTGAGTCTTTTCCTGAAGCACTTTTGCCCATTATATAGAATATATAGTTCATTATTCTTATCCTTTTATCTTGTTTTATATTTTATATTTATCACAACGTATTCAGAGTGACCTTCAGTTCTTATCGGTATTCCCCAGCCTGATACACCTGATGATACAATAGCTGTAAGCTTACTCATAACTTTACATCCATAATTTAAATCTGAAGTATGAAATGTATCTATAAGAAGACCTGTAGGAAATATCTGACCTGCATGAGTATGTCCGGAAACCTGCAAATCAACGCCTTCATTATTTTTTTCGTAAAATTCATCAGGCTGATGATCCATCATAAGTATGAATTTATTTCTATCTGTATTTTTCATAATTTCAGAAACGGTTTTTCTTTTTACGCTTTTATCATCACGTCCGATAAGTATCATTTCACCATTAATGCATAAGCTCTGATCTTTAAGTATTGATATATTATTAGATTCAATAGCACTTTTTAGCTGAGCGTCTGTAAAAGATGGCGATGACGTATAAACAGAACGATCGTGATTACCATACACGAAATAAATTCCATATTTACTTTTCATATTTGAAAGCAAAGAAAAAATTTCTTTCATTTGAGCGTACGATGTGCGTTCATCAACAATGTCTCCGCATAATAATATTACATCAGGATTTTTTTGATTTACTTTTCTGACGAGTTTATTTATATATTCCTTATGTACTGTAGTTCCATAATGTATATCGCTTAATAAAACTGCACAATAATCCTTTGACAATTCTTTCTGTGTAATCAAAGTGTAATCTGTTTCAACAAGATTATGTATATTAAAATAGCCATATAATGTTACGGCAGCAGTACATAGTATTGGAATAATACTTAACGAGTCAATATATTTAAACGCCTTATGTGATTTAACAGATTTGACAGACTTCAGAAGCCTTGAAAATGGCTTTGCAGATAAATAGAAAACCATAAAATGAAAAGCTGTTATCATCCAAAGACTCAGCACTCTGAATACAGGAAGTGCAATCACAGTGCTTAATAAAGCTGTGACAAAATAAAGCCTGCGTTTGCTTTCGCAAAACAGTGCAGCAGCTTTTTTGACTGCTGATATTACACACATTATCATAAAAATAAAAAATACTGCTAAAGTTACAGACCAAAGAATCATAAAAACACTATCCTAATCAGATTTACGTACAGTGCAAACAACTACACTTCGTGGATAAAGTGTAACAAAGTCACCGTTTTTCGGGGTAAATGAGTTATAATCAGTTTCAGCTGAATAGATAAAATTCGTATTAAGCTCAACATACCAATATAAGCCTGACGGCAGATGTGGAAGCTCAACGCTCTGGCTTTCCCAATATGCGTTTATTGCAAGAAATACAATGTCATCATCACCACAACTGTTTTTTCCTGCAAACATAATTCCGATAGTTCTTGTATAGTCGGCAAAAGAGCTGTTCCATGCAGTTGAATTATGAATACTCATCATTGGAAATCCAAGCGAACATGGGAGTGTATCATGACGAATTATATCATGCTTTTTCCTGAAATCTATCATAAAAGCTGTAAAATCAGTTATCTCACTGTATTTTTTCATTCTGTCCCAGTCCAGCCATGAAACGATATTATCCTGACAGTATGCATTATTATTACCGAATTGTGTATTGCAGAATTCATCACCTGCAAAGAACATTATTGCTCCACGGCTGCACATTAATACAGCAAATGCATTTTTCACAAGACGCATTCTGAGATTATTGACTTCCATGTCATCTGTTTCGCCTTCAGCACCACAGTTCCAACTTGTACAGCCGTTATCACCGTCTGCATTGTTCCAACCGTTTGCTTCATTATGTTTATGGTTGTATGAATACAAATCATATAGTGTAAAGCCGTCATGGCATGTAATGAAATTAACTGTAGCGTTATTGCCACGGAAAAGAGGGTTATACAAATCTGTAGAGCCCATAATTCTCTTAGCAGCATCTTCTGCCTTTCCTGAATCGCCTTTAAGGAAACATCTTATATCGTCACGATATTTGCCGTTCCATTCAGACCATCTGTTCCACGATGGAAAGCTGCCAACCTGATAGAGACCGCCTGCGTCCCATGCTTCTGCAATAAGTTTCACTTTACTGAGTATTGGGTCATATGCCAGATTCTTTAAAAGTGGCGGATTCAGCATTGGAGAACCATCTTCATTACGTCCAAGTATAGATGCAAGATCAAATCTGAAACCGTCAACTCTATATTCAATTACCCAGTATCTCAGGCATTCAAGAATAAACTTCTGAACTACCGGGTGATTACAGTTCACAGTATTTCCGCAGCCGCTGAAATTAAAATAATGGCCGTCAGGAGTGAGCATATAAAACACACTGTTATCAATAGCTTTGAAAGAAAAAGCCGGACCTTTCTCATCGCCTTCGGCGGTATGATTGAAGACAACATCGAGAATCACTTCAATGTTATTTTCGTTAAGCTTTTTTATAAGGCGTTTAAGTTCATCGCCCTCATGATTATATTCAATTGAAGCAGAGTAACTTGTATTCGGGGCAAAGAAACAGGTAGTATTATAGCCCCAGTAGTTCATAAGCTCATGACCGGATATTTCCCTTGAGCCGTCAAACTCATCAAATTCAAAAACAGGCATAAGCTCCACAGCATTTACACCGAGTTTTTTAAGATATGGTATTTTTTCTGTAATTCCTGCAAAAGTTCCTCTGTGTCTTACATTAGAAGATTCGTGCTGAGTAAATCCCCTTACATGAAGCTCATAAATAATCAGATCGCTCAGTGGAAGTTCCGGCTTTACAAAATTGCCCCAATCATATTGATCTGAGCATATTCTTCCGTGGTAGCAGTCATTGTCACCGATTTTCTTTCCCCATACACTCTGACCTGTAACAGCTCTTGCATACGGATCAAGAATATTCTGATGCTTATTGAAAATAAGTCCTTTTTCAGGAATATACGGTCCGTCAAGCCTGAAACAGTATTCAACTTCATATATATTAAGGTCAAATACAAGTATAGACCATGTATCTCCTATGCGATAGCAATCAGGTATAGGAATTATAGCAAACGGTTCTTTTCGCTGACGTTTAAAAAGTACCAGTTCGCATGACACAGCGTTTGAAGAATGTATAGTAAAGCTTACCGATTTATTGAAAGTAGTAGCACCATTCATTGTATAAAAGCCGGGACGGACTTTAAAACCATTTATTTCATCGATTGGAAAATAATTTTTTGTGTCATCAATCATGTTTCACCCGTTCAAATAAATATTATTTTGATAAAACCTCATAACCATCTTCTGTTATAAGCACCATATGTTCTATCTGAGCAGAAAGCTTTCCATCAGCAGTATAAACCTGCCAACCGTCTTTTTCATCTACAAAGAATCTTGCTGTTCCCTCATTTATCATTGGTTCGATGGTAAAAACCATTCCCGGAGCAAGAACTATGCCGCTTCCAAGTGTACCAACGTGGCAGACATATGGGTCTTCATGCATTGAAAGTCCACACCCATGACCGCCTATTTCTCTTACAACGTTAAATCCGTTATCGTGTGCGTAGCTGCCAACGTAATATCCTATATCTCCAAGATGACAGTATGGATATAACTTAGAAACAGCAAGTTCCACGGCTTCTTTTGTAACACGGATTAATTTTGCCGCATTTTCGGAAATATTTCCGAATGTAAACATTCTTGAAGCATCACCGACAAAACCGTTATATATTGTTGTGCAGTCAACATTTACGATATCACCGTCTTTAAGTATAACGTCAGAGCTTGGAATACCATGACAAATCTGATTATTTACAGATGTGCATACGCTTTTTGGGAAACCTTCGTATCCAAGACACGCCGGAATTGCACCAAGTTCCTTTGTACGTTTCATTACAATATCGTCAATATCCTGAGTTGACATACCAACCTTTATATTTTCAGCAACAGTATCGAGAATAAGTGAGTTAATTTTTCCTGCTTCTCTGATACCATTTATTTGCTCAGCATTTTTAATAAGTCTCTTATTAGGAATTTTCTCGCCTGATTCCTTAAGCTTTTTGAGTTTATATTCAATTTTTCCATGGCAATCTCTGTAAGGTAATTTACTGCCACACCAACACTGTACTTTTTTCATATAATCGTCTTCAATCATTAAAAAATATGGAAACAAATGCATAAGTTTTCAGATATCACATATGGGTATCTCTAAAAACACCTTTTGAGAAAAAACAGCTAAGCACGGCATTTACTGTGTCAACCTCCCTCATAGTGCGACAGCACGCTTTCAGAAGGTTTCCTTGCAGTTGACGCATCTATCTGATTTTTTCTTAGTCGAACAAGTTTTTAGAGGTACCCATATAATTATATCACTTTTAAAAAAAATTACAAGCTTTTTGTGAAAAAGCACATTTAGAGATATCATTTATCTGTTATGTCTTATTTTATCTTTGTATCAGAATATTAGCACGATTCAATTTCTTTCCTATTGGATTACCCAATAAAAGAAGAAAAATCACATTTGAAACTGCATACGTTACCGTATATGGTATTGCTGATATTATTGCCGCCGAATATAATGCAAAATTGAAATTTCCGTCACTATACCAAAGTACAGTCCAGATATCCATAATCAATGAATAAAGAATTCCGCATAAAAATCCAAAAAATGCAAGGAAAATCCTGTTTTTCTTTAAAATGTTGCTTATGCTTCCGGCAAGCAGTCCGATTACTCCCCACGAAAGCATCTGAAACGGAGTCCATGCACCGTGACCAAAGTACATATTTGAAATCAGAGCAGTAAGAACTCCTACTGCAAAACCACTCTGAGGTGATATGTACATACCGCTTATAATAACAATAGCAGTAACAGGTTTGAATCCGGGTATCGGCGCAAATATCAACCGTCCGACTATTGACAATGACGTCATAACTGCAATAATTACTGTGTACCTTGTTGTAAGTTCACGCCTCTCAAATGAAAAAAAGAAGCCTATACAAGCTATGCTTGCTATTATTATTGATATAAATGTATAATGCTGCTGTCTGAAAACATAGACACCTAAAATTATTGTAACTACTGCTGCTGACAATATAATTATGGATTTCAGCGAATGTTTCATTTATTGCACTCCTTTTAATCCGTTAATATGGCAAATTTTAATTAAATCGTCAGTATTGCATATACCGTTGTAAAAATTACATGAAACCTTTGCTGCACTTGTAGTATAATATAAATTACTGCTGAAAAAATTCTGTGGAGTATCAACTGAAATAATTTCGCCATTAAACAAAAGTCCACATTCGTCTGCACACATTGCGGCAAATTCCATATCATGTGTTACTGCAATTACAGTTTTTCCTGAATGCTTCAATTTTTGAACAACTTCTGCAATTATTTGTCTCATCTTGCCATCAAGACCTTTTGTAGGTTCATCAAGCAAAAAAATACCCGATTTATTACTGTTTACAAGCTTTTCGATTGCCAGAAGCTGCTGCTGACCTCCACTGAGGTCATACGGATGAGTATCTGCATATAATGAAAAATCATAAATATCTGATTTCAGATTTCCATTTAGTTCTTCTTTAACTGTGTCACAAAAAAATGATGTCTGAACATCTTGAGGTAAAAGTGATATCGATCCAAAAGCTTTGCATTTATCTATACATTTTCCATCAATAGTAATTTTTCCTCTGTACGGTTTCAGTATTCCTGAAATAACAGAAAGTAATGTACTTTTTCCACTTCCGTTGCTGCCCATAATCATAAATATACTTTGACTTCTTATATTAAGCGTTACGCCATTAAGTACGTCATTTTTGTTTTTTTCATAAGCAAAACATATGTCCTTGAGTTTGACAGCAATTTCTTTATTCATTAAACAATCGGTTCTTTTAAGCTCTTTTATGTCATTTTTAATATTATTTTCTATAAAATTTCGTCCATCACTTAAAGTTATCGGCACGCTGCTGTTAAATTTGCATCGAAACTGACCGTAAAGTCTCATCCATGACGGAAGTGACTGTGATATTTCAGATGATGATATCATTTTATCGGCAATTTCTTTTACACTACCATATACTGCCTGCATATCACTTTTCAGCATAAGTATTCTGTCGACAATTGGAAGGAGCTGTTCAAATCTATGTTCAGCTATGATAACAGTTATGCCAAGTTCATTTGTTATACGCTGCAAAGTTCCGATGAAATTACCTGCTGCAACAGGATCAAGCTGCGAAGTAGGTTCATCAAGCAGAATAAGTTTTGGTTTTACTGTGAGTACAGCAGCAAGATTAAGAAGTTGTCTCTGACCTCCGGACAAGGTTGACGTTTCCTGTTCAAGAAGTGCTTCAAGTCCAAAGTATGCGGCGGTTTCAGCAATCTGACGTTTGATTTCGGCATCAGACAGACCAATATTTTCGCCGCAGAATGCAAGCTCATTTTTTACCTTATGAGTTACCGTCTGATTTTCGGGACGCTGCATAACGTAGCCTATCACTGCTGTAGTTAAATTGCTGCTTACATTTTCAATATTATTTCCCATGAACATAATTTTGCCACTTATTTTTCCGTATGGGGAAAGCTCAGGCTTCAGGCATTTTAAAAGAGTTGTTTTTCCTGATGCAGTACCTCCGCAAATAAGCAGTATTTCTCCCTCATCAGCCGCAAAGCTGACTTGATTGAAAATTCTTTTATCACAACCTGCATAACTGAAAGAGAGATTTTCTACATTGAGAATATTCATATTTTCTTCCTTTCAGTAATAATTCTGTTTCGTTTTTTATCAATAAAAAAGTTGAAAAAAACAGGAAATAAATATACTGCGATCAATATTAAAGAAATTGATATTATACCGTACCCGATTTTTGGAATGATAATATTCGGATAAAAATCTACATTTACATTACTAAAGTACAAAACAGTGCAGGTCATAACAAACGAAACTGTACTTAATAATACCGTTACAGCATCTTCGGTTCTGAAGCTGAAAAAATCAGCAGACTTGCCTGCTCCGAGTTCAAAACCTCTTGCTTTCATTGAATCGGCTGTCTCGATACCGTTTTCAAGTGACCATGTAACGAGTGCCGAAAAAACAGATGCGTATTTTTTTACGCCAAGTTCATCAGCATTTTTTTCATTGACATTTTTGTATTCAAGATATTTTTTTCCCTGATTCATCATATCCGGAATAAATCTTAGAACCATCGACAACAAAACCGCTATTTTAGGAAATCTTCTGCCAATAATATACAATAGCTTGTCGTTTGTAAGATAGACTGACAATGTTCTGCACCATAAAAGAACTGAAAGTAAAACTGCCGATGAATTTATTCCATAAAAAAGTGCCTCGAAAGTTACAGGTTTATCGTTTAAAAAAAACATGGGCGTATTTCCACGATGATTGAAAATCGGATTTACTACCGAGAGAATTAAAAATAAAAGTGCATAAAACGATAACTCTTTGAACTTACTATGAATTTCAGTACACATAAAAATAAGTACAGAACCTGCCAATGAAACTGCACTGTAAACAGGATTTTTAACGAGCATTGTTGAAGCAAGTACTGATACATATAATGCAAATAAGCTTATTGGGTGAAGTCTTTTCAAATTTAATCCTCCAGATCATTTCCGATATCCTTAGTATAAAGCCATTCAATTACATCTCCGCTTTTCAAAACATAGTTTCCACAGCTTGTATCAGGAAATTTTCCATTTACTTTATACATCCAACCGGACATTTCACCATAATCAAATTCGTAAATATTGTTGATTCCACGGATATAAACATTTGTTATTTTGCTGCCATCAGTACCTGAATAGTCAAAAGGTATCTTATTTTTATCCAATGTGCGTTTAAGCACATCAAAAACTGTATCGCCATCTTCTATGCAAAATTCATTCTCAGCAATGATAACAGAATCATTTCCAACTGAATCAGCTATGGTATCACATCTTACCGACATTGTAACATATTCACCTGCATCTGAAACTTGCAGATCATTACAGCTGTAATGTTCATTGACAGACTGTATTTTCAAAAAGCATACTGCTGATGCTGAAATAACTGCAATTAAAACAAGAGTCAAAGCTTTTTTTAATGTAAGCATTTTCCGTGATTTTAGGATTATAAGTGTTGTAATAAGGAGAATCAATATGGAAATTACTATAACTAATTTAATTGTGAATACACCGCTCGGAGATGTGTCTGAATGTTTTATACAACCAGTATTTATTTTTTTTTCAGTTGTTGAACTTATCTTGGAACTATTTGAAATATGTTTAGAAGCTGCTTTAACTGTCGTTTCAGAAATTTTCTTGGAATTGGAATCTGCTTTCGATATTTTTGTTGTCTGAGCTGATACAGCTGAAGTTGTTTTTACATTTGCCTTAGTTTCAGCATTATTTGTCGTAGTCGATTTATTTCCTTCAATATTGCCTGTTGATATCTCATCTGAATTTTGTATCATCGCTGTTTCAGACGGAGGTTGTAAATTACTTTGGTCATCATATTTCTTTAAATGATAAATTCCGCCGTTATTGAAATTATTTAATGCTACTGAAGCCATGTATGCTTGTACTGTTGAAATTTCATTAGCCTGTTCGCCTGTTTTGTGTGAAAAGCTGCCATCTGCGTTAGCAAAGCTGTAGAGTGCATCAGTAACTCCATAACCGTTCTTAATGAATCTTTCATCAGTATATGGATTTATTCCAAGCTGGCACATTGCAAGCAAAACTTGCGAACAGCTTTCGCAATTTGGAGAACCATAGCTTTTATACCCTCCGTCCTGCTGCTGCAAGCCTGATAAACATTGTATGCCCTTTTCAACAGAAGCTTGTCCTATTGACGTATGCGAATAACTTGACAAAGCCTGCAAAGCCATTGCGGTTACATCGGTATCAGCATATTTTCCGCTTATTGTCCATCCACCGTCAGAAAGCTGTTTTGATATTATTGAATTCACAATTTCAGTGTCACTTGTACTGCATTGAAAATCTCCAGAATTAATAAGTATCAGTGAGTAAATTTCCGTCATTATTCCAAGTTTGTTCCAATTTGTATCCACTACTGAACCCGCATCAAGATTGCCTCCCAAATACATATCTGCAAGTTCAATTCTTATCGCATCCGTAGACTTCATACTATTTAAATCAAGCGATTCAAGAGAACTTATATAATTTGTGAAATCATAGCCTCCTGTTCGTGACAAAGCTAAAGCATACCATTCAGCAGGTCCATTACCTGCATTTTCGGTCAGATAATTATTAATAAAATCCTGAGTATTTTCAGTAGCACACTGACTGAATTTATACGATAAGATATTGTCCGGTATACTACTTATATCAGCCGAAAATACGTTCGACATATACGAAAATAATACAACTGTTATTAAAAATAAATTTAACGCTGCTTTAAAACATTTTTTTAGCAAAAGATTTCTCCTATTTTTAAATTTACTTTGCATATATTTTATAGACTATGTAATTTACAAATTTTAATGGTGCAAATTTCCACAAAGCATACACAAGCTTATAAACGAATCCAACTGAATATAATAGTGACGGATTTTTCTTTTCTGCTATTCTGCAAATAATACCTGCAATATACTCCGGTGACTGACCGTTCTGCTCATCATGCTCCATAACACTTACTGAACGGCTTATTCTTTTGTCATATATATCATCACCCGAGTTATCAACTTTTCTTGATTTTGTAAATCCCGTTTTAGCATCACCAAGCATCACAGATGTTACTTTGATTCCAAAGGGCTTAAGCTCGTTACTAAGTGCAAGTGAATACATATTAAGTCCTGATTTAGTTATTGAATACCAAGCCTGAAATGGAATTGAAATTATGCCTGCTATGCTTCCGATATTAATTATAAGACCATTGTGAGCTTCTCTCATAAATGGTATGACGGCTTTGCACATATTGGAAACTCCTATAAGATTTACCGAAAGCAATTTAATAATATCATCATTTGATTGAAACTCAGCCGCTCCTGAGATTCCAAAACCAGCAGCATTTACAAGAAGATCTATTGTCTTTTCATGCATTTTAACAAAATTTACTGCCTGCCTTACATCTGATTCATCTGATACATCAGCTGTAATATGGACTATTCTGCCTGAATCTTTTCCATGACGTGATATTTCGTAAACGTTGTATCCTTTTATACTGAGCTTTTCTGCCACAGCTTTACCTATTCCGCTGCTTCCGCCGGTAACAATCGCTGTTTTTGACATTTTTCACACTTCCCTGCAGATTGATATTATCCGATGTCAAATAAGGCAGCGGATTTCCTTTGATTACGTTTCCAATTATAGCTCAATCCTCAAAAGATATCAATGCCTTTTATCAGCATATATATCTGAAAAAATACTCAAGTAATACCGCAAAAAACTTTGCAGTATTACTTTCTGTATGTGGCATTGCATAACTCGCTGTTGTGACTTTATACACATATTACCTTTACACTTTAACATCAGGGTACATCTAAAACTCCTTTAAAGATACCCATTATTCACAATCATATATTTTTTTTAATTTTGCTATTGCTTTCTTTTCAATCCGTGAAACGTAAGAACGTGATATCTTTAACATCTTAGCAACTTCACTCTGCGTATGTGGACTTGTTCCATACAATCCATAACGCTTTACTATGATTTCCACTTCTCTTTTACTAAGACATTTATCAAGAAACTTATATAACTGCTCTGAATGAATATTCAAGTCGACCTGATTATCAATATCTGTACCATCATCAACTATATCCATTAACGTCAGACTGTTTCCGTCTTTGTCTGTATCTATTGACTCATTTATGTATATATCGCCTGAAGACTTTTTCTGCGTCCTGAAATTCATAAGTATTTCATTTTCTATACATCTGCTTGCATATGTGGCAAATTTTGCACCTTTAAGATAGTCGAACGTCATTACGGCTTTAATAAGTCCTATTGTACCGATAGAAATCATTTCCTCCTGATCGGGAGCAGCGGTATTGTATTTTTTTACGATGTGTGCAACAAGTCTCAGATTATGTTCAATCAAAGTATTTTTTGCATTTTTGTCACCTTTTGCCATTTTTTCAAAGCATTCGGTTTCTTCTTTTTTTGACAATGGTTTAGGAAAAATTCCCATACTGTCAACGTGAAGAGCAAAAAATATGAGATTGCCTATGATACTAAAAATCATATATGCCTCCTTATGCTGTATTACGCTTTATTGTATGAGTAAGTGCGTGTACTTATTTCCAACAAAGTCTATTCAAATTTTTATCTGAATAAAATATTATATTATGATATTAATATGGGAGGACTTTATGAAACATAAATATTTATTCTGTACTATAAGCATCCTGACGGCATCAGCATTAGCTTTATCAAATATACTTTTAAATTTTCATTTTAACTCATCTGCTGAAGAAACTTCATTTATACTCACGGAGGCTGAAACACAAACTGTACTTGAAGAAAACAACTCTGCAAAGCATCTCAATTGTGGTGCTATTTCCAAGCTTATGTCACTGCTTATAATCGCAAACGATATAGAAACAGGCAAATACTCAACAGATGATATTCTTACTGCATCACAATCTGTAAACGGAACTAAGGGTTCAGTCATATGGCTTCAACCTGGTGATAAATTATCAGTTGATGAGCTCCTCAAATCAGTAATTATCGGAAATGCCAACGATGCTATGACGGTTCTTGCAGAGAAATCATGTCAATCAGTAGAAAAGTTTACTGAAGAAATGAACAAAAAAGCTTTTGAAATAGGCTTGCGTGATTCCGCTTTTATGTCTCCCTACGGTTATTACTCCAAAGATGAATATACTACTTCAGGCGATATAGCAATTATTTGCTCTGAGCTATCAAAATTTAATTTTCTAAAAAAATATTTCACAACCTGGCGTGACTTTGTAAAAAACGGTAAAACAGAACTGGTAAATGAAAATACTCTTTCACGAACATATAAACATCATATCGGCTTCAAAGCGTCCCATTCAGAGCAATCAGGCTATTGTATTGCCGAAGCTGCTATAAATGAAAGCGGAGAAATTTACGTTGCAGTAGTTCTGAATGCACCAAGCGAAAATGATTCATTTTCAACCGCAAAACGTCTTCTTAACAAGGGACTTACTGAATACAAAACAACTGTTCCCGGATTTCCGGACGAATTTCTCGTTCCTGTCAAAGTTAAAAACGGTGTAGAAAATGTTGTAGAAATTAAACTCAAGCTTCATAAAAACGTTGCCGTCAAAAAAAATATAAGTGAATTTACAAATGTATCAGTTATCCCGGATTATATATCAGCTCCTGTCAGAAAAGGTCAGAAAATAGGCACTGTTGCCTTTTACAGTAAAAATGTTCTCATTTATGAAACTGACCTTATTGCCAAAAATGATGTCGATTCTTTCTCCTTACCTTTTATTTTTAAAAAGATGTTGCTAAAATTGCTGTGATATTTTTGCTCATATTTGTTAAAAATCAACAATAATTAAATATCTACTTGAAAATTTACTAAAAATATAGTATTATAATATTGGTAAAATATATTGTGTTAGATTTCTGGTACAAATCGGAGGTAATTTTAATGTCTTTAAAGCTTAATACAAAATATCTTGATGCCTTTGTTAACAAAGACGAATTGTCAGGCATAAAACCACAGGTCGAAACTGCCGCTAAAACTCTTCACGACAAATCGGGTCTCGGCAACGACTTCCTCGGTTGGCTCAATCTTCCTACTGATTATGATAAAAATGAATTTTCAAGAATTAAAGCTGCTGCAAAAAAAATATGCTCTAATTCCGATATCCTCATAGTTATCGGCATCGGCGGTTCATACCTCGGTGCAAGAGCTGCTATAGAACTGCTTAAATCACCTCTCTATAACAACCTCAAAAAAAATACCCCTGATATTTATTATGTAGGTAACAGCATCAATCCTAACTACCTCAACGAAATTATCTCTATATGCGATGGTAAGGATTTTTCTGTAAACGTTATTTCCAAATCAGGTACAACAACTGAACCAGCTCTTGCTTTCAGAATCTTCAAGAAAATGGTTGAAGACAAATACGGCAAAGAAGGTGCTAAAGAAAGAATTTTCGCTACAACAGACAAGTCAAGAGGTACTCTTAAAAATCTCTCTGACACTGAAGGCTACGAAACTTTCGTAATTCCTGATGACGTAGGCGGTCGTTTCTCAGTTCTTACAGCCGTTGGTCTCCTTCCTATTGCTGTTGCTGGCTGCGATGTTGACGCTATTATGCGTGGTGCTGCTAAGGCTCAGAAAGATTTCTGTGCCGACTTCGACAACAATGACTGCTACAAATATGCTGCTCTTAGAAATATCCTCTACAGAAAAGGTAAGTCCGTTGAAATGCTCGTTTCATATGACCCTTCTTTCGTTACTATGTCTGAATGGTACAAGCAGTTGTTCGGCGAGAGCGAAGGCAAAGACAATAAGGGCATATTCCCTGCTTCTGTAGTTTTCTCAACAGATCTGCACTCTATGGGTCAGTTTATTCAGCAGGGTTCAAGAATTATGTTCGAAACCGTTGTTGATATCAAAAAGCCTAAAACAGACTTATTCCTTAAAGACGATGCCGAAAACCTTGATGGTCTGAATTTCCTTACAAATCAGAATATGTCGGTTGTCAACAGAAAAGCTTTTGAAGGTACTATTCTTGCTCATACTGAAGGCGGCGTTCCTAATATTATCCTCGAACTTGATGACACTTCAGAAGAGAACTTTGGATACCTCGTTTACTTCTTTGAAAAAGCTTGTGCTGTATCCGGCTATCTGCTCGGCGTAAATCCTTTCAACCAGCCAGGCGTTGAAAGCTATAAGGCTAATATGTTCGCTCTTCTCGGAAAGCCAGGATATGAAGGTCAAAAGTCCGCTCTTGAGGCAAAGCTGGGTTAATTTTTCAGCTTTTAATAAAACATTCACTGCCATATGGCAATGAAAGGAGAAAATTATGATTAAACTTATTACAGGTAAAAAAGGTACTGGTAAAACCAAAATCCTTATTGACCAGATTAACGATTCCGTTAAATCTACAAATGGCTGCCTCGTTTGCATCGAAAAAGGTGAAGCTCTCAGAAAATCTATCAGCTACAAGGTAAGATGGTGCGATTCAGAACAGTTTGACATAAATGGTTATGAATCTTTCTATGGTTTCATCGCAGGTATGTTAGCCGGTAACTACGACATCAAGGGTATCTACATCGATGGCATCATAAAAATCGGTGGTCCTGATTTCGCTGAACTCGGCTCTACCCTCGAAAAGCTCAGCAAACTCACCGGAGATGATACTGACATCGTCTTCACTATCTCTGCTGATAAGTCAGAACTCCCTGCTTCAGTTACAAAATTCATTAAGTAATGCATTTGTTTCGGCAGAAGCTTTATATTATGTTTCTGCCGAAATTTTTCAAAAAGTATTGACACTTCTATTTTTTGGGTGTATAATATTTTTTGTAATGCTCTAAAGGATTAATTGTATGCTTATTGCCTTAAAACAAATTTTCAATATCATCGGCGAAGAAAAAATTATAGATTATTTTATCACTCCCGATGAATTGTCCGATATTCATGGTTATCTTTTTAATTCACCGATTCATGTTTTCGGCAAAGTCTTTAACAGAACCGGTATCGTCTATCTTAATTTTTCTGTCGATTTTTCTTTGAAATTCAACTGCGACAGATGCTTGAAAGAACTCGTCAGAGACTTTCATTTTGATTTCGAACACATCGTTGTCTCTTCTTCTGATAACGATAACGACGATTATATTGTAACCGACGGATGGAGCATTGACTTAAACGATATTGCTGTTTCGGATTTACTCCTCCAATGCCCTTCTAAACTCCTTTGCGACGAAAATTGCAGGGGACTTTGCATGGTCTGCGGATGCGACTTAAATGAATCTGAATGCGATTGTCTAAACTAAAAGCTTTTCGCTTTACAAGGAGGTGCCAATATGGCTGTACCAAAGAGAAAAGTTTCCAAAGCAAGACGTGATAAAAGACGTTCTGCTGTATGGAAGCTTGATGCACCTGCAATGTGCAAGTGTGATAATTGTGGTGCTATCAAAGCTCCACACAGAGTTTGCAAGAACTGCGGTTTCTACAAGGGCGTTGAGGTTATCAAAGTTATCGCTGACTAAGTTGATATTTTTCCGATACGTGAGGAGGAGAGGAGGAGTAATCTTTCTCTCTTTTTTCAATTTATATACCGCTTTTCAGCAGAATATGGAGTCTCTATGGTTAAAATTACCGGAATTATAAAACGTTCTGCAGCTCAGGCTGCAAATATTATGCCTGGCGACATTCTCGTAAGCATTAACGGTCATGACATCAATGATGTCCTCGATTATATGTATTACGCTGCTGTTGACAGACTTGCTTTGATTTTATTAAGAAATAATTTAAAGGTAGAAGCAGACATCTTTAAGGGCGAATATGATGACCTCGGTCTCGAATTTAACAGCTTTCTCATGGACGACAAAAAAAGTTGCCACAATAAGTGCATTTTTTGCTTCATAGACCAAATGCCTCCGGGTATGCGTGAAACTCTCTACTTTAAAGACGATGATGCCAGACTCTCTTTTCTTCAAGGCAATTACGTTACACTCACAAACCTTTCACAATCAGATGTCAACAGAATTATTGACATGAAACTTAATATAAATGTCTCCGTTCATACTACCAACCCTCAGCTCAGATGTATGATGATGAATAACAGATTTGCCGGTGAAAAGTTAATTTACCTAAAGCAAATGACAGACAGCGGTATCAAACTGAACTGCCAGATAGTACTTTGCCCTGGTATAAATGACGGCAGCGAACTTAGGCGAACTCTTTCTGACCTTGGCGCACTTATGCCAAATATCTCAAGTATCGCTGTTGTTCCTGTAGGTCTTTCAAAATACCGTGACGGTCTCTTCAAGCTCAATTGCTTTAACTCCGTTACTGCCGGCAACGCTATTGACATAATTGAAGAATTTCAAAATGAATTTCTACAAAAATATGAATCACGAATTGTTTTCCCTTCAGATGAATTTTTCCTTATTGCAAACCGCCCACTTCCTACTATTGAATATTATGAGGACTTCTGCCAATATGAAAACGGTGTCGGTATGCTGAGATCTATTGTAGACGAATTTGAACACGCTCTTTTATCCGCTGATTATGACAATTCTAAAAGAACTGTTTCAATCGCTACAGGATACTCCCCTTTTGATACATTCTGCTCTCTCGTTGATATGGCAGAAAAAAAATGGAATAACCTTAAATGCAATGTCTTTAAAATTAAAAATAACTTTTTCGGCGAAAATATTACGGTTACAGGTCTTATCACTGCTCAGGATCTCATTGACCAACTTAAAGATAAAAATCTCGGTCAGGAATTACTCATATCAGCTTCCATGCTTATGCGTGACTCCGATATCTTTCTTGATGACCTTACCATTTCTGATGTCGAAAAAGCTTTGAATACGAAAATCGTAATCACCAAAAATGACGGCTATGAACTTCTTGACGCTATTCTTGGTATTTCAGATATAAGAAAGGAGATGTAAATATGTCATTACCTATCGTTGCTGTTGTCGGCAGACCTAATGTTGGCAAATCTACATTTTTTAATAAAATTATAGGAAAAAGGCTCTCTATCGTTCAGGATACACCAGGCGTAACCCGTGACCGTATTTATTCTAAATGCGAATGGAGAGGCAGAGAATTTATGGTCATTGATACGGGCGGTATTGAACCTGAAAGCACTGACGTTATTCTTTCCCAAATGCGCCGCCAGGCTGAACTCGCTATCGAAAAAGCAGATGTCATCGTTTTTATAACAGACATAAGATGCGGTGTCACTGCCGACGATTTCTCTGTTGGCGATATGCTTCAGAAATCAGGCAAACCTATCATACTTGCTGTAAACAAATGTGATTCACTTGGCGAACCTCCGCTTGAACTTTATGAATTTTACAACCTCGGTCTCGGTGAACCTTTCCCAATTTCTTCCGAACACGGTCATGGCACAGGTGATCTGCTCGACGAAATATTTAAATATCTTCCAGATTCAAAAACATCGGACTATGATGACGATTACATCAAGGTTGCTATCATCGGTAAGCCTAACGTTGGTAAATCTTCTCTCGTAAACAGAATTGCAGGCGAAGAACGTGTAATTGTCTCAGATATCGCCGGAACTACACGAGATGCTACTGACACTATTGTCGAAAATGAAAACGGAAAATTCGTTTTCATTGACACTGCCGGTATAAGAAAAAAATCAAAAATCAGTGACAAGGTTGAACACTACAGCGTACTAAGAGCTTATATGGCTGTTGACCGTGCTGATGTCTGCATTATTATGATAGATGCAGAAGTTGGCTTCACTGAACAGGATTCAAAAGTTGCGGGATATGCAAATGAACAGGGCAAAGCTTGCATTGTCGCCGTAAATAAATGGGACGTTGTCGAAAAAGACGACAAAACTATGCAGGAATACAGAACAAAACTCGAAAATGATTTCAGCTTTATGTCATATGTTCCTTTTGTTTTCATTTCTGCAAAAACAGGTCAGCGAGTAAATAAGCTTTTTGAACTCATAAAATATACTCATGATCAGAATTCTATGCGTATCTCTACAGGTATGCTAAACGATGTTCTTTCGTATGCTACAACAAGAATTCAACCACCTTCTGACAAAGGCAGACGCCTTAAAATTTACTATATCACTCAGCCTTCAACCAAGCCCCCTACTTTCGTTACATTCGTCAATCGCTCCGACCTCTTCCACTTCTCTTACCAAAGATATATCGAAAATCAGATACGTTCAACTTTCGGTCTTGAAGGTACTCCTATAAGATTTGTTGTCCGTGAACGTGGAGGAACTGATAAATGATAAACATTTTTCTATCCATAACTATTGCTGCCGTTATTTCATATTTTCTCGGAAGCTGCAATTCTTCAATTATCATCGTTAAACTTCTTAAAAATGAAGACATCAGAAACTTTGGCAGTCATAATGCAGGTCTTACCAACACTTTACGCTGCTTTGGAAAAAAATGTGCTGTTATAACTCTTATCGGTGACCTTTCAAAGGGTATTATCGCCGTAACTCTTTCAAGACTTTTTTGCTATCTGCTCAACGGCGGGCTGCTTCCTGATAACGATACTCATTATATTGGCTATATTGCAGGTTTCTTTGCAATTATTGGTCATATTTTCCCAGCCTACTACGGCTTTAAAGGCGGCAAAGGTGTTCTTGTAGGAGTTTCAGCTTTTCTTGCTGTTGACCCTGTCATGTTTGCTCTACTTATGGCTATTTTCATAATTGTTCTCTCAGCTTCAAAATATGTGTCGCTTGCCTCAATTACAGCTTCTGTATGCTGTCCTTTAATAACTTTCTTTCTGCATTTTTTTGCTTATGATGACCCTCTGAGATATTCTGTTTTATACACTGTATTGGCTTTCATTATGTCTTACACAGTAATCTTTATGCACAGGTCAAATATCCAGCGGCTTAAAAATGGTACTGAAAACAAATTTTCATTCAAATCAAAAAAATTACGGGTTGAGGAGGAAAAGTAATATGGCTAATATTACAATCTTAGGCTCAGGTGGTTTCGGACTAAGTCTTGCTGTTATGGCCGACAGATTCGGTCATAAGGTGACTGTATGGTCAAAATTTCAATCTGAAATCGATGACATCAGATCCAAAGGTGAACACGTTCAGAAGCTCCCAGGTGTTGCAATATCTGAAAATATTATTCTCACAAGTGATATTTCCTGCATAACAGGATGCGATATTCTTATCTTCGGTATTCCATCATCATTTATGAGAGATGTCGCTGTTTTAGCTAAACCTTTTGTTACAAAAGAAATGATAATTGTAAACACAGGAAAAGGTCTTGAAGAAGGTTCGCTTAAGCTGCTAAGCACAGTTCTTCATGAGGAACTGAATAATGATAATATCGTCGTTCTGTCAGGTCCTTCACACGCCGAAGAAGTCGGAAGAGGAATCCCTACTACAGTAGTTGCTGCTTCTGACAATATGAAAGCAGCTCAGTTCGTTCAAGACGCTCTTAACAACAAAGTAATGCGAGTCTATCTTAGCAATGACGTAATAGGCTGTGAAATCGGCGGTGCTTTGAAAAATATTATTGCACTTTGTGCAGGCATTTGTGACGGTCTCGGCTACGGTGACAACACTAAAGCTGCTTTGATGACAAGAGGTATTCACGAAATTGCAAGGCTCGGTACTGCTATGGGTGGAAACGTTCAGACTTTCAATGGACTTACCGGTATCGGAGACCTTATAGTTACTTGCACAAGTATGCACAGCAGAAACAGACGTGCAGGTATTCTGATTGGCGAAGGCTTTACTCCTGAAGAAGCCGTTAAGAAAGTCGGTACAGTTGAAGGTTACTATTGCTGCAAAACCGCATTTGAATTGTCAAGAAAAATGAACGTTGAAATGCCTATAACCGAACAGCTTTACAACATCTTATTCTGTGGCGGCAACGTCAAAAATGCACTTGAAAAGTTAATGTCACGTCCAAAAAAATATGAAAATGAACAGCTCGAAATGTGAATTTCATACAGATAAAATTCAAGCCGCAACAGTATAAAATACTGTTGCGGCTTTTTATTTAGAGATATTGAAATTTTTAAAATCAGTTTTTAACCGGAAGAGATGTTATATTTCCAAAGACATACTGCTGAATTGCAACTGCGTCCTGAGCATTTACACCGTCACTCGCAAGAACATCTGCATTCTTAACTCCTTGAGCAGTCAAAGCGTATTTATCTTTGCTTACAAGGAAACGTCTTACTGCAACTACGTCAGATATGTCAATTTTGTCATCACAGTTTGCATCGCCATACTTGCCACTGAATGCTGTTGTAGGCTCCTCTGCTGATACTGTAGTCGACTCAGTTGTAGCAGATGTAGCTGTTGTTGGCTCAGTAGACTTTGGTACAACGCCATCAATAATCGAATAGAATGCCGGCTTAGCCTTATACTCTGCGTCAAAAAGTAACGGAGTCTTTGAAGCTCTCCAGCTTGTATCATCTGTAACGCCCCAGAGTATTACTGCCGAAATATTATCAGCATACTTTACAAGCGAATCAAAAATGTCGCTGTAAGCCTGTGCCTGCTTTTCAAGACCAGCTGTAGAAGTATCTGAAGTTGTTATGTCAAGCTCAGTAACCTGAATGTCAAGTCCTGTTGCTGCAAATTTCGACAATGCTTTTTCATATGCCGAAGCTGATGGGAAACTTACATCAAGGTGAGACTGCATACCGATACCATCGATAAGACCTTTTTCCTTGAGTTCATTTGCCATTTTGCATATAGCATCAGTCTTGCTTCCTATGTACTCATTATAGTCATTGTAGTAAAGCTTGCAGCCCTTAGGTGCATATTTTCTTGCAAATTCAAAAGCGTAATCAATGAATGAATTGTCACCGAACACCTGAACCCATGCAGAGTTTCCTGAAGTTGTATTGTTTGAACCTGCTGTACGAGGAGTACCACCGTCAGTCCATGCTTCATTTACAACGTCCCAAGAATAGAAATTAACAGTAGGATATTCTTTGGCAATAAGCTCCATAAGGTTTTTTATGTAATTCTCCATACGCTTAATCATTACATCTTTTGAAACCCATGCACCGTCATCTGAGTATCCTACTTTGAAGAACCAGTCAGGAGTCTGGCTATGCCAAACAAGGGTATGTCCTCTTACTGGAATATTATTGTCTCGGCAATAATCAAGAAGGCTCTTTGCACTGGTAAGTGAAACCTGAGGATTTGTATCGTCTCCGGTTTTCTCGTAATCGGCAAGACAAGCAGCCTTATCGAGTACGAAATCCGGCTTCAATTCGTTGCCAAATGTGACACTGTCTTTAAAATGCTTATTAACTAACTTCATATATGGTTTCGATGCAAGACTTGATGCACCGATAGCCGTACCGATTTTAAAGTAGCCTGCATATACATCAGAAAGTGAAGCTATATCTTCTATAGCAACGTCAGGTGCATTGCTTACAGAGAAATCGTCAACGTAAATCTTGACATTTGAATCTCCTGCTTCAAAATAGAGGTACATATCAGTAGAACCTGCCGGAAAACTGAATTTTACATTTGAATATTCACTCCAGCTGCTACCGTCATTGTTTGCGGCAAGAATGTTTTCATAATGTGTAGTACCTGTGCTGTCGTTATATTGCTTGCTGAGAGTAAGTGAACTGTACCATTCAGTTTTTGCGTATGCACTAACAACGTATTCAGTTCCTGCTGTGATAATTTTATCCATTGCAAGCTGTGGACCATTCCATGACTTTGCTCTGTCGCTTACACAAAGTGAAGATTTACCGCCGTGAGCAACTGTGTTGTCAATTGTAAGAGTTTCATTTGTGCCACGTCTTGTAAAAGCGTTCACACCATCCTCAAAATCTGCTGAGAAAATAACATCTGACGATGCTGTTTCAGCGGAAGCCGAAAACGTTGCCGAATTTGGTTCAACCATGACCGCTGTTGCCATTGTAAAAATCATTGCAGCACTTAGTATACCTGCAAATGTTTTTTTTGCATATGAGCTGTTCATTTTTTAACCTCCAAAATATATAAATCTGATGAGACAAATTTATGTTGTAACCGATGCAAAGGCAACAACATATCATCAGACAGACCTTTAAGTCTGCTTAAATTTTAACACACTTTACGTTTTTTGTCAATAGTCACCATAAATTTGTCATATTTTTTGAAAGTTCAGTATAAGACATCAGTAATGGTGCTAAGCCTTTTGCGTCATTTGAAACAATTGGTTCGCTTAAATAATATTCAATGCTGCCATTCCTTTTTGCACAGCCTCCGAGACCAGCAACAAGGCATATATTGTTCAATACATACATACTGTTACAATGACAAAGATATTTTTCTGTGACCCCAAAAAATAATTTTTTGCCAAGTTCAAAAAACTCGTATTCAGATGTTATCCTGTACATTTTCAAAGCGGAATAAGCAACAAGTGAAGTTCCACTTGTTTCCTCATAATTTTCTGGTATTTCGGTTCTATTCGGAAGCTGCATAAGCAGTCCGTCTGAGGTTACAAATTTTGATAATGAATACAGAAGCTCTTTCAGCATCATTTTTGAAAGCTCAAAAAGTGTACCATCTACTGATATTTCACATATATCAGCAAGTGCTGCACATAGCCAGCCATTGGCTCTGAGCCAGCATTCCTTCGAGAGTCCGCTCGTCTTATCCGCCCAGATACATATTTTTTTATCGTCATATCCGTGAAAATATAGTCCTGTTTTTTTGTCACGCATATGTTGATTTACAAAATTGAGCTGATGCAGAACATCATTTATTATCGAATTATCATTTTTTATCATAGCATATTTTGTCATAAATGGAAGCACCATATATACTCCATCAAGCCAAACCTGATGCGGATATATTTTTTTATGCCAAAAATTCCCGCTTGATATTCTCGGCTGATTCATAAGCAGCGATATAAGCTTTTCATAGGCAAGCTTATATCTTTCTATCTTTGTAATTTCATATAGGCTAATCAGATTTTTTCCGCCATTAAAGCTGTCAAGATTATAGTCCAAAGGTTCTAAGCTTTTAATATTACCGTAATCATCAATAAAATAGTCCGTAAATTTTATGCAGAAATCAAGCAGTCTATTATCACCGTTTATGTTAAAAAGGTCAATAAGAGCCTTTATCATGCAAGCATCTATGTAATTCCAACGATTCTGCTTTAAAAATATTTTATTTTCGCTGTTCCATAAAGGAATCTCAGGACTTGACGGAAGTATGAGATTTTCAAGATACCACTCAAGTATCACATTTTTATCTTTATGCATTACCCCACTATTCCCCCTGTCGCTATTCCATTAACAAATTTTTTCTGAGCTGCTGCAAATACCGCTATTGACGGTATAAGGCTTATTACTGAAACAGCTATGATTTTATTTTGATCATAACCCTGACCGGTACTGTCTATCGACATTCTTATAGCAAGTATTATAGGATACTTTTTTACTGATGATATATAAACAAGAGAATTTATAAAGTCATTCATAGTCCACAAAAATGTAAATACAGCAGTTGATATGACTGCTGGTTTAACACAAGGAATATATATCAGAAAAAGTTTTTTTAAAACTCCACATCCGTCTATTGACGCAGCATCATCTGTTTCCTGAGGTATGTCCTTAAAAAATTGTATAAGCATATAAACCAGAATGCTGTCTGATGCAAAAAGCGATGGAAGTATCAAAGGTGCATATGTATCGGTAAGTCCTACCTTTTCCCACATAACATATGACGGCAATATCGTTGCAGTTTGTGGTAAAAACAAAGCTGCTATCATCAATGCAAAAAAGAATTTCTTTAAAGGAAAATCATACTTTGCGAATCCATAAGCTACAATTGTTGATGATATAACAGTAAATATTACTTTAGGTATAACTATAATAAATGTATTCAAAAAATAATGTCCCATATTATATGTACCGGAGTTCTCCCATGCATTTTTATATACTGTAAAATCAATTTTCTTCGGTACAAACCAGATTGAACTGAATATTTCTGCATTACTTTTGAATGAAGCACCTATAAGCCAAATAAGAGGATATATCATAACAACTGACAATATAGTCAAAAAAACATAAGTAAATAATTGTGAAGACTTTTTTCTCATTTACTTCGTTCCTCCGTTTTCCTTCTTACTACGAAAATCAATGAGATTATTAATGCAGACATAGCAAATAAAATCCATGATGCGGCGTTTGCAACTCCCACATTCCATTCAGAAAAAGCTGCATCATATATGTACATTGCTGTAGTGTACGTACTTTTTAAAGGACCTCCTCCTGTTATCATAAAAGGAGCATTAAATTCCTGCAAAGCAGATATCGTTTGAATTACAGCATTGAAAAAAATGACTCCTTTAAGCTGTGGCAGCGTAATATTAAAGAATTTTCTTATTCTTCCACAGCCATCAACTGATGCAGCATCATAAAGTTCAAGAGGTATTTTTTGTATTGCTGCAAGAAAAATTATCATCGTTGAGCCAAATTCCCATAATCTTAAAAGTACTATTATGCTCATTGCTGATATTGAGCCGCTGTACCATCCAACTGGTGATAATCCGAGAATTGCAAGAAACTGGTTTACAAGTCCGTCAGAAGTAAAAAGGTATCTCCACATAACCGCAACAGCCAGATTCGAGCCTAAAATTGATGGTATATAAAGTATTGTTCTATATGTTCCTATCCAATGTACCTCACGGTTTAAAAGCACAGCTACTCCGAGCGAAACTATTAGTTTTAACGGCACAAGTATAATGGTGTATTTAAGCGTAACAATTATGGCTTGTAAAAAATCATCATTATCAGTCAGAAGGTCAATATAGTTTTTCATTCCAACATATTCCGACCTGCTTATACCGCAGTCATTCATTCCAAGAAAAAATGATGCACTAAGAGGAAAAAAGCTGAACAACATAAATCCGACTATAAAAGGAGATATAAGCAAAAGTCCTGTAAATCTGCTTTGTCCTACTGGATTGTTGTATTTTCTATTTTTAGGTTTCATTTATTTTCCTCAGATATCTTGTTATTGAGTCATACATTTTTGCTGCAGCCTCTTCAGTTGTTGCCGTATGATAAGAAACACTGTCAATAGCGTTATTGTAGTATTCTTTCATTTTGGAAAGCTCCATATATGGACTTACAGTTATCGGGTTTGCATCACTAAGCATTTCACTTGAATCATATGAAATTCCACTAAGCTCATTTTTGCTTTCAAGAAAATCATAAATTTTCTTATTTGCAGGTATGCCTCTTGTAGTTCCGAATATTTCGGCACAATCGGTATCATTAAGAAGAAAGTTTATAAATTCTGCCGCTTCGTCAGGATATTTAGTGTCAGCACTTATTGCATATAAAAGTGATGGTTTTGTCATCCAGCCATTTTTATTACCTGAATCATTTGAAAGATACGGTCCGGCTTCAAGCTTTGCATTTTCAAGAAGTGATTCATATTTGCCAATAGTACTCCCCCACTCAAACACACCGGCGACTTTACCGTTAATGAAAGACGGTGACTGATACAGAGCGTCATTTCCGTCTTCATCACTTCGCTCTTTTACAGTACGGATAATATGATTCTGTTCAAGCGTTACATAGAAATCAAGTGCAGATTTGATATCTTCTTCATTAAATCCGAGTTTACCGTCCATTGTTAGAAACTGCTTACCTGTTGTCTGCTGAATATAGACGACGCACAGATACCATGCTGTTGCACCGGACTGTGTGTCAAGGTCGAACGGATACACATCTTCAGATTCGAATTTATTTCCTGAAGTTATAAGTTCATTCCACGTTTTCGGATAACTTATACCAAGTTTTTTATATACATCGGAATTGTAAAAAAATCCCCTTCCGCTCATTGAAACTGTAATTGCATTAAGGCAGTTCTGAGATTTGCCAAACGACAATATTTCGTCAGAATAGCCACTGAGATCAATATAATCAGTTAATTTATCAAGATCATAGAAGCCTTTTCCGTCTGATGAAAGTGTAACAAGCCAGTCATAATTAATTTGCATTACATCAGGTGCGGTATTTCCTGCAACCTGAGTATTTATTTTTTCAGTCCAACCATCCCAGCCGCCGTATTCAGGTTCGATTTTTATTTCAGGATGAATTTTCTCCCAAAGTTCAATTGCTTTTAATGTGGCTGAATGTCTGTCATCTCCGCCCCACCAAGAAAATCTGAGCGTACAACTGTCAAGTTTTCCATCAGGCTCAGTTATTTTTTCGGAATTACAGGCAAAAAGTCCAATCGTTGACATTATAACAGCTATTATTTTTATTGAAGTTGGTACATAAAATATTTTCACAGTCAACGCCTCCGTAATTCACAATTTTATATAATTATATCATATTTTTTCTTACATTTCAACCCACTTTTCGTGAATATTTATCAAATTTCGAGACTCTACCACTTTTAATAAGTTTTCCAGCATTTTTCTCTACTTACAATTATTAATCAATAATAATTTAATATACCACTTGAAATGATACAAAAAATATGTTAAAATACAAGAAGAATCATTTTTTATTGCTTATACACTTTTGATTTGATTGGAGATGATATTATGATTATTTTCTGGGCAATACTTTTTGTTGCACTTGTTATAATTGAGCTATGTACATTTCAGCTCGTTTCAATATGGCTTGCTATAGGTGCACTGTTTGCAATGCTCAGCGAATTTCTGCACTTTCCTTTTATCGGACAGTTGGCTGTCTTTGCAATTTCTTCAGCCTTGCTTCTGTTTATTTCTTTACCGCTTATTAAAAAAAATGCTGCTTCAAAAAAAATTTCTACAAACTCTGACCTCGATGTAGGCAAACACGCTACAGTTATAGAGGAAATCAACAATCAACTCAGCAAAGGAAGAGTTAATCTTAATGGGGTTGACTGGTCCGCTGTTTCCGCTGATGATTCGCTAATACCAAGCGGTTCAGTCGTTATTGTTAGTCAAGTATCCGGTGCAAAACTTACTGTAGAAAAAATCAATTCTCAAAAATTGACAAAATAACTATTTATCAGGAGGTATCTTTATGAATTCTTCAGCTTTCATTACCCTTGTTGTTATTCTTTTCATTGTCATTGTTATTATCAGATGCATTAAAATCGTTCCTCAGGCATATGTCTATGTTATTGAACGTTTTGGTTCTTTCTACTGTGAATGGGAAACCGGCATACATTTTATGATTCCTTTCATTTACAGAGTTGCAGGAAAAGTCTCTCTCAAAGAAAAAGTCGTCGATTTTAAACCTCAGCCTGTTATCACAAAAGATAACGTTACAATGCAAATTGACACTGTCGTCTTTTATCAGGTAACAAACGCAAAACAGCTCATCTACGGCGTTGAACGTCCTATTGCCGCAATAGAAAATCTGTCCGCTACTACTCTCAGAAACATTATAGGCGAAATGGAACTCGATTCCACACTTACTTCAAGAGATGTTATTAACACAAAAATTACTGCTATCCTCGACCAAGCTACAGACAGATGGGGTATCAAAGTCAACAGAGTTGAACTTAAAAATATTCTTCCGCCTCGTGAAATTCAGGACGCTATGGAAAAACAGATGAAGGCTGAACGTGAACGCCGTGAAAAGATTCTTCAGGCTGAAGGCGAAAAGAAATCTCAGATTCTCGTTGCCGAAGGTGAAAAAGAATCTAAAATTCTTCGTGCCGAAGCTGAGAAACAAGCTGAAATTCTTCATGCAGAAGCCGAAAAACAGGCTCTTGTCCTCAAGGCTGATGCTGTAAGAGAACAAAAGATACTTGAGGCAACAGGTGAAGCACAAGCTATAGGCCTTGTACAGCAGGCTCTTGCAGAAAGTCTCGTAAAGCTCAATCAGGCTGCTCCTTCAGAACAAGTTCTACAACTTAAATCACTTGAAGCATTTGCCAAAGCCGCTGACGGAAAAGCTACTAAAATTATTATACCAAGCGAAATTCAGGGTCTTGCCGGACTTGCCGCAGGTCTTAAAGCTACTATTGAAAAGGAATAATAAATTAAAATTTGCAAACCAAATAAAAGTGCCGAATGTTTTAATTTGATATAATCTGATGCTGTATAATAAAACTTGACACATATCAACAAGACAAAGTATAGGGTACCCTAAAAACTTCTTTTGAGAAAAAACAGCTATGCACGGCATCTGCTGCGTCAACCTCCCTCATAGTGCGACAGCACGCTTTCGGAAGGTTTCCTTGCAGATACCCACACCTATCTGATTTTTCCTTAATCAAACGAGTTTTTAGAGATGCCCTTAAAAGCAATACAAATATTCTGTCAATAATCAGGAGGTTGATTTTATGAAAATGACATCAGCGCAGGCAGCAAAGCTGCTTCGCCAGTTAAATGATCAACTGCGCACATTGCAGTTACGTGAGGGAAATACCTGTAGTTTTATAGCTGCTCTTGAAGAAGATATTGAATCAGTGCGTCCTGCATATAACTTTTCTGAAATGAGTGTTGCGCAGGCTGAGGTCGAGAAGAAAACACGAACGGTCAAGCACGCTATAAATGTATTTAATACTGTTACTTCTGTGCCTGATTTCGATATGACGATAGATGAAATGCTCGTTTTTCTTCCGCAGCTTACAAAGAAGTGCGAGACACTTTCCCGAATGAAGGATGCATTGCCGAAGGTTCGTGAGAATGCCGGATATTCCTACAGCGGTTCTATTATTGATTATAGATATGCGAATTATGACGTTGAACAGGTCGGCAAGTATTATGCGGAAATATCTGACACTCTTGCCAAAGCTCAGACCGCACTTGACTTAGTGAATAATACTGTCGAGTTTGAGATTGATATCTGATTATTTTTTCCGTTTACAGTTTTCACGCCATCTGTTATCACAAATGAAATACGTTTAACGGTATCGTTTTCCGATATTGCTTATTTTTCTCGGTCATGTCAATGTTTATTGTTTTGGATGACGACCGTATAAAAAGATTTTTATGTATTGTGAAACTGTAATAAAAACTTTGTAGCAGTGGAAGTTCGGTTTCATGCTGCTATCTAAACATAATTCATTGTGAAATGGGGTTTGTTATGAAACTATACGAAGAAAGTCTGGCTTATATTTTTAACCACACACAAAGCTTGACACAGGAGATTCTTGATAAACACTATTTAACACCGTACCGCATTAAATCATTAGATGAGACATTTAAAATAGCAGTAGAATCAATTGTAGATGCCTATGGTGGCTATAAAAATTCGATTGATTATGAAAACGAACTCAAGAATCCTTTGATTAAAACTGTGATGTGTGATTATCATCTATCGGAATTTATCAAACAGTACAATATGGATGATGCCAAACTTTATAAAGACTTTCTGGATGCAGGTTTATTCAAGGAATCAGAAGCACGGCATTCAAGATGGAAGCAGTTTTCACAGAGTAATTGTCAAATGGCTAGTTTCATTGGAAATAATGAGGCGTTCTCTACCATAGAAGAAATGTTTGATTATTTTGAAAAATTCAGTTCCGTTGAGCAAAGAATCATTCTTGGTAAACAGATAGAAAGCAGAATACCTATGTGGGGATTTGCAATGGCTTGTAATTGGTTAAAGGATATCGGAGTAAGAAATTTCTGCAAACCTGATAGGCATCTTAGAATTATATTATCTGGAATAAACAATACAGACTTATCCCCTGATGAAACATTCAGAAAAGCTGATTTGATTGCAAATACTGAAAATGTTAATATTTTCAAACTTGATCGCATTCTATATTTGATTGGTTCAGGTGATTTTTACAGTCATAGTGACTTGGGCTCAGATACAGTAGAATTATTAAAACAAATCAAATTGGAATATCGGCAAAATATGGCTAATCCTGATTATGATCAAGCATTTATTGACTATATCTTCTCTCAAGGATAAACCAATATAACAGTGTTTTAAACATTGTATACATTATTTTGATAGATCTTACGCGTTTTGGAGTGATAACATGAATGTCTCTATTTTTTCCAGAGAAGCTGTAGAAGCAATTATTTCTGATGAAATATTTCCAAAAAATACTGCCGTTATCAGCTTTTGTGATCCCGAATTAAAGCATATTGATAAAGACTATATTCCTGTTGATTACAGCAGTGTCTGCGATACTGTTTTTCATTGTGCTGTTGAGGACCTTGACATTGATTATCTCCCCGAAAAAGGCTATACATATGACAGTTTCTTTCCCGAAGCACCTGAACTTGCGAATTTCATTAATAAAGCATATCATGACGGAAAAGACGTCATCTGCCAATGTGAATACGGACAGAGCCGCAGTGCAGGCTGTGCAGCAGCAATACTCGAATTCTATGAACACAATGGCATTTCTGTTTTTGCAAACTATAACTACTATCCAAATCAGGTAATTTATCACAAAGTATTTGATGCTTTGGAAACATCTTCGTTTCATCCAACGGAATATTTGAAATGTGTTCATGATTACTCAGGAACACAATTTCCGTTTAACCGATGCGTTATTGAAGAAAGCCTAAATAGACTAACAAAAACAGAAAAAGACATTTTGTATGTTTATTTATGGGAAAAGCTTTCTGTAATTTCAATTGCTGAACAATATGGCTATTCAGACTTACGGATTGAACAGATATTATCTAAATGCCACAGACTGCTTGGACATTATATTGCAAGTGGTATGAGAAGATGACTCCAAATAATAATCTGCCAATAGTAATCTTAATGGTAAAGAATCTACTATTGGTTTATTTATGAGAAATGGCATTTGACTTAAAAAAGAATGCAACGAACTTTATTCACCAAAGACAAAACCACAGATTGTTACAGTTTCTGCCGGCTTGTCATCATAAGCTGTATGAGGGCCATAAAGAGATATAAAGGAGATTATTTATGTACATAAACAGCATAGAATACCGAGTTAAGTCTGCAATATTCGGCTTTGCTGTAGGTGATGCCATCGGTGTTCCTGCAGAATTTAAAAGTCGTGAAGAACTCCGAAAAAATCCCATAACTGATATGAAAAGCTATGGCACATATAATGTCCCGGCAGGAACATGGTCAGACGATACATCAATGACACTTGCTGAAATGGACGTACTCTGCAATGGTCTTGATTACGAAAAAATCATGCAAGCTTTTTGTGATTGGTACGATAACGGTAAATATACTCCGGATGATAAATGCTTTGATATTGGAATGACTACTGCCGCTGCGCTTTATTATTTTAAGAACAGCACACCACCCTTGAAATGTGGCGGAATTGATGAAAAGGACAACGGCAATGGCTCACTTATGAGAATTATCCCCTTTGCATTGTATCACAGTATTTCTCCCGATTTCAAAGAAAAAATCTTTGCTGACTCTGCTTTGACTCATGCTCATATGCGTTCAAAAATAGGCTGCTATATTTATGCAAATATTATCAGAAAAATGTTCAGACTTGATAAGAAAATAGACAAATCAGAATTCATATTAATAATTCTTGATGATATTTACGAAAATATCTGTGAAAATAACGAATATAGCTATTATCAAAGAATTTTTGATTCTGATTTTGCAGAGCTTTCAGAAGATGAAATCAAAAGCACAGGTTACGTTGTTCATACACTTGAGGCTGCTTTGTGGTGCTTTCTTAATACTGACAGCTATGAAGAATGTGTGCTTAAAGCTGTAAATCTCGGCAATGATACAGATACCGTTGCAGCCATCGCAGGCGGTCTTGCAGGTCTTTGGTACGGTTACGACAGCATACCTAAGAATTGGATTAATACTCTCAGAAAGTGTGAATATATAGAGGAAATCTGCAAGCATTTTTCAGAGATTCACGGCATTTATGTCACAAAAGTTTCGCTTCCATATGAAGAATGTAAACGCTCAGGTGAATTGTATTTTAATAATTTTGATGAAGATGAAATCAATGAAATTCTTGCCAAAGAGTTTATTCCTGAAAATTACAACAAAGTGAGAATCAATCCTATAAGTGGCAAAAAACAAAAATGTATTTTCTTCAATAGCCAATTAAAGCAATACGGCATAATTCTTGATTCAAAAAAAATAGCAAAAAAATACAATATCATTGAATACAATGACAGCTTCAGCGAATATTTTATAAACGGTATAAATATACGCAGAATAATTAAATACAGTGATAATACTCACGAAATGGATGGCATTGAAATTGACCGTGATGTTTATGAAATGCTCCGTAACGTCTTCGCCAAACTTTCTGAAACTGAAAAGACAAAAAAGAATATTGTCATTTCAAGAAAAGGTAAATCACCTAAGAAGAATACAACTATTACTGAAATAATTTCCTGCAACAAATCAGATTATACGATACATATTCCTGCTGAGAACTTTACCAATAAGCAGCTTTATGATATTTCACTTGCTTCAATTTACGAAAACAAATTTTTAATATGGCTGAACGATGATAAGAACGTAATTGATATTTCAAACTGTATTACAGGACTCTATTATTGCTCACGATACTCTATAAGCGAAAGCTGTGAAGAAGATTTTATCGAAAGCCTCCTATATCCACTTTGTAAGCGATATGGAAAAAATATCAGACTTGAAACTGATGATTCATTTCTTAACGTGATTGATTATTTTGTGCTTTGTGATTCTAATTGAAATAGCATTGTAATTAATAAGGTTGAGATAGTTCTGCTTTTCACAGATCAGTATACTCTCGTGTACAATCTGGAAGTAGCTATCTCTACTGTGGTGAACAGCTTAACAGTGCAACAGGTCTCTGTTATCACCATGAGAGGCCATGAATGTGACAACTGCCACATCATTGCTCTCACCTCCTTTGCAAGCTGCAATGCTTGCCTTTGCATGACTTGTCGCAAATGCAGTTAAAGGTCTGAATGTTTCAATATCTTCAAAAGTAAAGTAAAATATTTTTAATTCTCCGCACTTGATTGCTTGGCAAGAAATTGCTATTTGCTAAAGCAAGTACGGAGAATTTTCATCTTTCGGCATATTATTGTTTTCATCATCATATCCTTAATAAAAAGACGTTGAAGTGTATTTTTCATCTTGCAATATTGCATAATTGGGGAGAATGTCTATGAAAAAAAGCAAAATAAATCAGAAAATCATCAGAAAACTAATATGTCTTGCAGCTTTAGTTTGTACAGTAGGTGCAGTTGCAAAGCTCTCGGCATCGTATGACAAGGGAGTAATTCCGGCATCTTTAAATTATTCAGCTCAAAAAGCACCTGTCATAGTTATTGACGCAGGTCACGGAGGAATTGACGGCGGATGCTCAACGGCAGACGGTGTTCCGGAAAAAGGCATTAATCTCAGCATACTTCAAAGACTCCGTGATATGCTTGAAATATCCGGCTATCAGGTTGTTGTTACACGTGACAAGGATGTTTCAATTCACGATAAAGGAGTTGAAGGAATCGCAAATCAAAAGAGCTCCGATATGGACAACAGGCTTGAAATATTCAATAAATACGAAAATGCAATATGTATATCAATCCATCAGAATCAGTTTACCGACAGCAAATATAATGGCGCACAAATGTTTTATTCTGGAACAAATGATGCAAGTCAGCGACTTGCAGATATTATGCAGGGAAAATTTGTAGAATATATTCAGCCTGATAACAAGCGTGAAACAAAGCTTTGCGGTAAAGAATTATTTTTGTGTTATTTCAGCAAAAATCCTACGGTAATGGCAGAATGCGGATTCCTTTCGAATCCTGAAGAAGCCGAATTGCTTAAAACAGAAGAATACCAGACAAAGGTAGCCTTTACAATTTATTCGGCAGTCAATGAATTTTTAAATACAAAATAATAAAAATGGCGTATACTTTTGAGAGTATACGCCATTTTGATATTCATTTATAGTAGTTAGCTTAATGCCTCAGTCATAACCTGATTATACATACCAGTAAGAGCTGATGCAAATTTATATCCTAAGTCGTGACCATTTGTAACAAGCATTGTGACTGTAAGAACAGGATTCTGATTGCCGTCAGTGACAAAACCTGTAACCCACATATTTTCTCCCTCACCTGTACCTGTTACATCGGCAGTACCGGTTTTAATATAGTAAGTATAATAGTTTCCTGAATTATCACTTACGCCATCAAGGTTATCGTCAAGAGCAGTTTGTCGCATAGCTGCATACAATGCAGATTTGGTATTTGCGGATACTGGTTCGCCCACAGTTGCAGAAGCTGTTCCGGGAGCTACAGTTTCACCATTAACAGGATCCGTTACGCCAGCAAGCATATAAGGTTGAACCATCTGTCCTGTAGCTATAGTATTTGTTATACTTGCAAGATAAACCGGACTCAACTTACACGTCAGACCTATTGCAAACTGAGCAAGCTTAGTTTCGTTTTCAATAGTTGAATTAAAATCAGGCTGATACATATAACCCCAGTCTGTAGGGAAAACGTATCCGATGCCGTCTTCAGTCTGCTTATTGTACGAAAAATACTTGTTTACAGTAGCAAATACATTGTCTTTTCCAAGTGAAATTGCGGCATTTATAAAATAAGTATTTGCTGAAAATGCAAAAGCATCTGTGAGAGAACGATTTACTGGAGATGAATATTCCGAATCGCAGTCCCAGTTATAAAATGTAAAGCCTTCAACAGTAATCGTTCCTGAATCTGCATAGTCAAGTGGAACGTTATTTTCAAGCATTGAAGTAGATATCATCATTTTTGCTGTTGAACCTATAAAATAGTTGCCGGTACAATTATTTGACGACTCATCTGTTGATGCCATGGAAATTATCTGACCATCAGGCTTCTGAACCACTACTGCACCTTCAAATGAGCTACCTTTAAGCGTGTTATAGATATTTCTTGTTTTTTCGGCATCAAGTGTAAGCAGAATATTATTTCCTATAGTTGACTGCTGATCAGTATATGAACTTTTTCTGAGCAAATCAGTAAATTTGCCACCCTTAGACTTATCGGCATCAATTTCATTTATCGTACCTTGCATAAAGCTGTAGTTATCGGAAATAATTCTTTGACCGTCGATTGTCTGAGCTAAAACATTTCCACCATTATCATAGATTGTGCCTCTTTGTTTTGTATATAAATCATCGCAATTTGTTGTAGTAGTTACAACAGTTGTTGTTACAGTAGTAACTGTAGTAGCAGTTGTAACTGTAGTTTGAGCAGTAGTATTCTCGAGTACAGAATCCTGACTTGAAGAAGATACAAGAGGTACTATATGATTTGAATTACCAGCACCACGAATAAGATTAAAGATAAGTAATATAATCGCAGTCAGAATAAATAAAACAGCGACTGTAAGTGCAGTGACGGCAATATTTTTGGATTTCATTAATTACACCCCATTTAATAATTATGCTATTAGAACATAACCGATATAATATATATTTTATCACTATTTTTTCACAGTGTCAATCATGATTTCAAACAAATCAACCTGAAAAATATAAATATATCTGGCTATTTTTTGAAAAATATATCGCAGCCGACAAACCGACTGCGATATTTTACACATCATTATGTTACTGTTTTACGAATTGCGTCATAAGCTCCGGACCATGTTCAATGAATATTCCGGTAGTTTTTGCACTTTTTTCGCTGAACGCAGAAACTCCTTTGATTTTTTTACGGCTGTCATAAATAAGAAAAGGAACAGGGTCATTTGTATGGGTTTTCAATGAAAGAGGTGTTGGATGATCAGGCGTCACAAGCACTTTGAAATCGCCCATTTTTTCAAGTTCTGCAACAACAGGAGTAAGTATCAGCTTATCAATCATAGAAATTGCTTTTACCTTGTTATCGGTTTCGTTTCTATGACCACACTCATCAGGAGCTTCAACGTGTATGTAAACGAAGTCCTGACCGTTTTTGAATTCGCTGATTGCTGCATCTGCCTTGCCTTTAAAGTTAGTATCAATGTAGCCGGTAGCACCTTCAACATTAACGACCTTCATATTTGAGAATTTACCAATTCCCTTTAAAAGGTCTACAGCTGAAATCATTGAAGCTGACAGGCCAAATTTTTCTCTGAAATCATCAAGGTTTGCTCTTACGCCCTCGCCCCAAAGCCAGATACTGTTTGCAGGTCTCAGACCACGCTGAACTCTTGCAGCATTTATAGGATGATTTTTAAGCAAATCATATGATTTTTTCATAAGAGCATAAAGCTTCTGTGCATTTGGATGCTTTGGAACATATTCCTTTATAGGCTTTCCTGTAATATCATGAGGTGGTGTCATAACACCGATATCAAGAGTACCGTTATTCCATATAAGGCAATGTCTGTAGCTGACACCACTGTAGAATTTAAATTCATCACTATCCAGTTTTTCAGCGAGAAATTTAATCAGCTCAGCAGCTTCTTCTGTAGATATATCGCCTGCACAATAATCAAGAATAGTTTTGTCCTCATAATTTTTTTCATCAGTAAGAGTTACAAGATTACATCTTAATGAAACATCTGTTTTTTTCATATCAATGCCAATGCTTCCGGCTTCAAGAGGAGAACGACCTGTATAATAAATTTTAGGGTCATATCCCAGAACGGAAAGGTTTGCAACATCACTGCCCGGCTTCATACCGTCTGCAACAGTTTTAATAAGTCCTACGGTTGAATTGGCGGCAAGCTTATCCATGCACGGTGTATCAGCAGCTTCAAGCGGAGTTTTACCGTCAAGAGAGTCAATTGGGTAATCTGCCATTCCATCGCACAGCATAACAAGATATTTCATATAAATATAACCTCTTTCCGGATATTTGGAATTGTCTTAAATATCCAATAATATTTTAGCACGTCCAGACTCTAAAAGCAATCGCTATTTTTACTGATTATAAAAATGTAGCACAAAATTATTTTAACATCTTTTAAAGCAAATCGGCAATTTCGTATATAAGCTTTTCTGATTTTTCCCAGCCAAGGCAAGGATCTGTTATAGATTTGCCATAAATATTATCCTCTATCTTGCATGAGCCGTCTTCAAGGTAACTTTCAATCATAAGTCCTTTTACGAAACCGCAAATGTCCTCAGAATGTCTCATACTGTGGAGAACCTCTTTGCTTATTCTTACCTGTTCCTGAAATTGTTTTCCGGAATTTGAGTGATTGGTATCTATGATAACTGCCATATTATCAAGGTTTTTCTTACAGTACAATTCGTGAAGAAGTTGCAGATCCTCATAGTGATAATTAGCTATATTCTGACCATGCTTATTTGTAGCACCACGAAGTATAGCGTGAGCATAAGGGTTGCCTTCGGTGTCGACCTCCCAGCCGCCGTAAAGAAAAGTATGTTTTGACTGAGCTGCTTTTATTGAATTGAGCATAACGGATAAATCGCCTGACGTAGGATTTTTCATACCGGCAGGAACGTCCATTCCGCTTGCTGTCAGGCGGTGTTGCTGATCCTCGACAGATCTTGCACCTACTGCAACATAAGAAAGCAAGTCAGATATATAACGATAATTTTCGGGATACAGCATTTCATCTGCACAAGTAAGACCGGTTTCGGCAACTGCACGCATATGAAGCTGCCTTACTTTGATGACGCCATGAAATATGTCTTCATTTTTTGAAGGATCAGGCTGATGTATCATACCCTTGTATCCTTCTCCGGTAGTTCTTGGTTTATTCGTGT
>JALCDN010000007.1 GCA_022641595.1 Ruminococcus sp.
CTAGATGAGAATATCCTCTTTCATGAGTTATTTGACTGGCACTACGATCAGATTGCACCTCATAAGCTGAAAGAATATACACTGGAATCCAGCCGTTATATTCTCGAAACTTATGTGCTGCCATACATCGGAAACATGAAGCTGAAAGACATCAACACAGCAAGAATTGACGCACTGTTCAATGAGCTGCATCGCCACGGCAGTAAGCGTGAAATGTACATTTTAAAGGATACTTCACTGCTTGCGTATGGTTGCCGCAGACCGCTTTCCCGAAAATCTGGAGTAAATATGAATACGCTGCGGGATATGGCGAATGGTAAGGCTGTGATGCGTTCCACAGCAGAAAAAATTTCAAAGGCTTGTGGCAAGACGTTGAAACAGGCATTCACACTTGCGGAAAGTAGTGGCGGTTTGGAAGACGGCACAATTGCAAGAGTACGCACGGCACTTTCTCCGATTTTCTCAACTGCTGTCAAAAAAGAATTGTTGCTGAAAAATCCCGTTATGAATGCCACCACGCCAAAGGATACAGATACAAAGGAACGAGCGTATCTGAATGCAGAACAATGCAAAGAACTTCTGACTATCATCAATGAATTCAGTAATCCACAGCTTACACGGCTTGTCAGAGTGCTTCTGTTCACCGGAATGCGAGTAGGCGAAATCACGGGTTTGCATTGGAATGATGTGGATTTTGAACATTCCACGCTGACAGTCAGATACAGTCTGTATCGCAGTAAAGGACAATACAAGCTTGGTACTCCGAAAACGAAAAGCAGTGCAAGAGTAATTTCACTGCCGCCACAGGTCATGGAAACACTGGCAGAGCAGATGGAATGGCAGGAGCATAGAAAGCAGGATATCGGAAATCGATGGATTGACAGGGGAACGGTTTTCACAGGCGAGTACGGAGAGTACATGAATTCCACTTATGTAAATACAACATTTAAAGAACTGCTGAAAAAACATGATTTTCCTAATATTCATATTCATGATCTTCGTCATGCAAACGCTTCACTCCTTATCAATATGGGAGTTCCGGTTAAGGTGATTTCAGATCATTTAGGACATTGTGACACTCGTACAACGGAAAATATCTACGCTCATATTTTTGCAGAAACAAGAGCGAAAGCTGCCGACGCCATTAGTCAGGCACTCGGGACAGTCAATTGAATATATGAACAAACGCCATGCTGATTCGGACACAGAAATTCGTTCAGCATGGCGTTTATTTGGTGTTTGAACCTGCAAAATGAGGGGATACGATATGCAGCGATATACATTTACGGACATACGGAATTGGCGTAAATTCGGCACTTTTCAACGATACAATACGTTATGATAGCGATGGGGTGGTGTTTGAAAAAGAAAATATCAATACAATGGATTCCAAAGGCGAGGTGCTTCTTACCATTATGGCATCCCTTGCTCAGCAGGAAAGCGAGTCCTTGTCGCAGAATGTCAAGATGGGTATTCAGTTCCGCTACCAGCAGGGCATCGTTCAGGTCAATCACAACCGATTTTTAGGCTATACCAAAGATGCTGATAAGCACCTTGTGATAGTGCCGGAGGAAGCAGAAATCGTAAAGAGAATCTATCGGGAGTACCTTGAGGGAGCGAATTACAAGGAAATATCCTCTGGCCTTGAAGCGGATGGCATTTTGACTGCGGCAGGAAATCCGAGGTGGCATTCCAGCACTTTGAAGAAGATTCTTACTAACGAAAAATATATGGGCGATGCACTTTTGCAGAAAACCTATACTGTGGACTGTCTTACCAAAAAGCGAGTTGCCAACGATGGAACCGTTCCACAGTATTATGTTAACAATGACCATGATGCGATTATTCCGAGAGAACTTTTCACGAGAGTTCAAGAGGAGATGAAACGCAGGGTCAACATTCGGCAAGGTATGGACGGAAAAAAGCGTGTTTACAGCAGTAAATATGCCCTTTCCAGTATTGTCTTTTGCGGACACTGCAATGATGTGTTCCGCAGAACCCACTGGAACAATCATGGGAAAAAGCAGATAGTATGGAGATGCATTACACGGCTGGATGCTCCGGGAGTGGAATGTCCGGCAAGGACACTGTCAGAGGTACAGCTGCAGAACTTGGTGCTTGAGGCCATCAACAAAGTTCTTGGCGGCAAACAAAGAGCCATTAAGGTTCTGGAAACTAATATTTCACAGGTTCTTGGAAATGCTCACACTGAAGAATTGGAGCGAATCAGAAAGCAAATTGAAAAGCAGCAGACGCTCCTTGTCAAAATGACTGCCGCATCGGAGGATTACTCCAAGGTGGTTGATAAGATTTATGCCCTGCAGAATGAGCAGAAACAAGCACTGGCGGACAGTGTGAATTATAAGGCACAAGCTGAGCGAACGGAGGAAATGATAGAATATCTGAAATCGCAGCCGAAAAGAGTGACAGCTTATGATGAACAGCTGGTGCGAAAGCTGATAGAAAAAATCACGGTGTATGATGACCATTTGAATTTCTTGTTTAAGTCAGGCATTCAGATTGAGATAAAGGGATAAAACAACACAAAATAGCGATAGGCACTCTGTGAAAATGCAGGGTGTCTATTTTTCTGCAAAGGATTGAAAAATTCATAAAATGGTGGTACAATAAATTATCTGAAATGTGTTAGAAATAGTCGGTTTGCAAAATGGGAGAAAACAGTATGCTGAAAAATAATATAGAAGTGGATGTTAAGGTCAAATGCATAGAGAACGGTGTTACGCAGGCACAGCTTGCCGAGAAGATTGGCACCACGGGGCAGTATGTCAACCGCATTATAAAAAAACAGGACGGTGTGGTAAACAAAACCTTCGTGCAGATGCTGGAGGCTCTTGGCTATGATATTGAACTGACCTATGTGAAAAGAGAAGATGAGGAGTGATATATTATGGCAGATGTATATAAATTTAAAGTCAGACTTTGTGAATTAGAAAATGTGATATGGAGAGAGATAGAGATTACTTCGGTTTCCAGTGTTGCAAAACTGGGATACTCAATTTTGGCTGCATTTGAAAGCACAGCAAGCCACCTGTTCAATATAAGATGTAATGGAAAGCGTTATGAAATTGTATTTGAAGAGGATGATTTTGACGATGAACTCGCAATTGACCCTATCAAGACAAAGCTTTCAGCGTTAAAACTAAGAATTGGCGATAAGCTGAGTATGGAATATGACTACGGTGCAGGCTGGGAGTTTGAGATAGAGTTGTTGTCTGTAACTGATATGAAGCGTGGTGCAGGAACGCATTATCCCTATGTTACTGCTGGCAAAGGGAGAGGAATTATTGAAGACACATCACCATATGAACTTGCTGAAATAATTGAGAAAACTGATAAGGACAATTCTTTGCCTAAAATTATGGATATGTGTATAGGTGAAGAAGTATCATGGGATTACAGAAAATTTGACTTGGAATACTGCAATGTGTTTTTCAAGGACAATGTATGGAAAATACAGAATGCATATGAGGAGTATGAATAAAAAATATAGCTGGCGAAGGGAGAATAAGGCAGTGGATAATCATGGAGAAATGCTGATTTATCAGACCGAAGATGGTTTGACAAAAATAGATGTTAATATGCAGGACGAAACTGTGTGGCTTACACAACAACAGATGGCAGACTTGTTTCAGACTTCACGAACCAATGTTGTGGAACATATAAAACATATTTATGATGAAGATGAGCTTGATGAAAATTCAACCTGTCGGAAATTCCGACAAGTTCGGAAAGAAGGAAATCGTGAAGTTGCAAGAGAGATGCCGTTTTACAACCTTGATATGATTATTTCCCTTGGATATAGAGTAAAATCTTCTATTGCAACTAATTTTAGAAGATGGGCAACAGAACGCTTAAAAGAATATATGATCAAGGGATTCACTATGGATGATGACCGCTTGAAAGAACTGGGCGGTGGCGGATACTTTAAAGAACTACTTGAGCGCATCCGTGACATCAGAGCTTCTGAAAAAGTGTTCTATCGTCAGGTGCTGGAAATTTACGCAACGAGTGTGGATTACAATCCTACCGCAGAGGTTTCTGTTCAGTTTTTCAAGCGAGTACAGAATAAGATTCATTATGCTGTTTCCGGCGAAACGGCTGCCGAGGTAATTTATCATCGTGCGGATGCTGAAAAAGATTTTATGGGACTCATGACTTTTTCGGGAGATCAGCCGACACTCCGTGAAGCGAAAGTGGCAAAGAATTATCTGGATGAAAAGGAACTGAGAGTAATGGGACAGCTTGTTTCAGGTTATCTTGATTTTGCTGAAAGGCAAGCAGAACGACAAGTGCCAATGACAATGGAAGATTGGGCAAAGCATCTCGATGGGATTTTAACATCAACGGGAGAAAATCTTCTCACTGGAAATGGTGCAGTCTGCCATCTGCAGGCGATGGAGAAGGCTCAGACGGAGTACAAAAAATATAAAGCTAAAACATTAAGCAGTGTCGAGCAGGATTATTTGGCAAGTATAAAGCTGTTGGAGAAAAAAGGTAAAAAGAAATAGTATTTCAGTTGTTCGGGCATTCCGAACAACTGTATGGTTGAAAATGATAAATTTGAATTTATGGAGGAGACACGGATGAGTGAATTTAGATTATTACCTGTAACTAAGCAGGATAAACATATTTTTATACATGATGTGCAGGAGGCATTCCAGTTTGGATTTGAAGCGGAATTCGGGTCATCAGATGAAAAAATACTGCCGGAAAAAGATATTGAAGAGTCGTTTGCTACAAAAGGTTCTGAAGCATATTTTGCAGTTTCTGATGGCGAAGTGGTCGGTGGGACCATTATTGTAATTGATGATGAAACCAAGAAGAATCATTTGGATTTACTATATGTGAAAGTTGGCTGTCAGAGTAAAGGGACTGGTCAGAAAATATGGAAAGCAATCGAAGAATTACATCCAGAGACTGAAGTATGGGAGACTTGCACACCTTACTTTGAAAAAAGGAACATTCATTTTTATGTGAATAGACTGGGATTTCATATTGTGGAATTCTATAACCAGCAACATAAAGACCCACATCAAAGTGGAGAGCCTGCAGGTGGTATGCCAGAGGGTGTAGGCGATGAGTTCTTTAGATTTGAGAAAGTTATGAAATAGATAGATTTGAAGTTGTAGAGGTGATGAAATTGGATATAATAGCAAAATTGACATCCAAAGACGATAAATGTGCTTGTGCAATTTTTATCACCTTTCCGCTACCTCCTTAGATGATAGGTTCATCTAAATTGTAGCATTCTTTTTCGGCGCTGACAACGGGCTTCTACCTATGCACTTTTCGAGCCCCTTCTCTGCATTTTTATTTTAGCACAAACAATTTATTAGAATGGTTTACTATATTAGTGAACGTCTCATAGCTATAACATCAAAAATATCGATTTCGTTGTCTTTGTTGAAGTCGGCATATTTTGCCTGCTCAGCGGATAGCTGTGTTATGTTTATAATTGATTTCTGCAACATAACGATGTCTGTAATTGTAACTGAGCCGTCACCGTCGATATCACCGACAGAACGGGCAGGTTTGTTTGAATTTAAAATATTCTGGAAATTCGTTTTTAGAGTCTGGTCAATCATTTTGCATTCTGTACGGTCATAATGAAGACCGGTTACGTCCCAAAGAACAGGACATATATGACGTTTATAGGCGGCATCGCATACTGATGTCAGAAAAAGTCTTACAGAATCAGCATCTTTGTTTTTCTTAGGACAGCCATATTCACCGATTATAACAGGGATACCTTTGTCAATATATGTTGTTTTGAGCATATCCATCCATTTGTTGAGTTCGGCAAAATCGCTGTCGGAGCCCCATGTTGAAGTCATTTTTCCCCAGTCAGCATCTTGTTCGAGAATTGCAAATCCGGCAGGAGTATAGTAGTGAACGGAAACTGCACATCTGTTAGCAGGGTCTGTAGGCATTTTGAACATAGTGTCGCAGGTAAGGTCAATTCCGGTGTTGTAGCCTGAGATGAGAAGATGACGTTTAGGGTTGTTACCACCTGAATTTCTGACCGTATTGACGAAATTCTGATTTATGTCGTTTACAAGCTGATAGGCTTCCTGCTTGCCGGAAGTACCTGCCCATCTGTTCCACATAGTGTCCCAACCAAGTTCTTCGTTCTGAGATTCAAACATAAGATGGTCACCGTAATTCTGAAAACCGCTGCAAATCTGAGACCACATTTTGTTGTAGCGTTTCATACTTTCGTCTTTATTGTCAGGAAACTTGTTTACCCAGCCGTTATCCCAGTGAATATTGATGACAGCGTACATATCGGCGTCTATAGTCCAGTCAACGACCTGTTTTACGGCATTCATGTAAGCTTCACTTATGGTGTAGTCAGAACCCATAAGATTTGACCATGCAACAGGGATTCTTAATACGCCGAAGCCTTCATCGGCATAGCCCTGAATTATTTTCTGAGTTATTTCAGGACTTCCCCAAGCAGTTTCGTATGATTTTACAGAGCCATCGCCGTACTGTGCAATCCAGTCACCGCAGGATTCAAAAGTATTGCCGAGGTTTATGCCTATGCCCATATCGTTAACAAGCTGTGTAGTCGATATATCACGCATAGTATTATTGCTTTGCAATGAATCTGCAGCCGAAGCTGTCTGGTATGATATGCCGCATAACAACGTTAACGCACAAAAAACAGAAGTGATTTTTTTAATCAGCATTTCAATTCCTCCATACAAAATAAGATAACTTTATTATAAAACTAAAGAGCGATTAATTAAATATCATTTTGTGCTTGAAATTATCACATTTTATGCAAAAAGCGATCGTAATTAACATAAAGTTATTGAAGATTAAGAGAGAAAATGTTATAATTTATATATGAATATGAAATACGGAGGTGTAAAATGGAAATACACAGCATTGGATATCATCATGCACATGACAGAAATTTTGTTATTGACAGACCTGATGGAATTGGACAAAGTTGGCTTTTTCTTGTGTTTGTGACAAAGGCTGTTGTACGTCAGAACGGTGAAGATGTAATAATCAGACCACAATCTGTGATATTGTACTCGAATGATTCTCCGGAGTATTATCGTGCCTGTGAAGAAGAATATGTTGATGACTGGTTTCATTTTACAATTGAACCGTGCGACCTTGTACTGTTTAAAGAACTTGATATACCATTTAATCAGGTGCTTTATCTTGGAGATGCAACAGAAATATCGTCAATTATAAGAGCTATGACGTATGAGTTTCAAACTGCTGGTTTGTACAGTGCAGACCTCGTTGTTCTTAATCTCAATATTATGTTTTTCAAACTTAGTCGGCTGATTCATACGTCAATACGTTCTGAAGCTGATAATCCATCGCCTTATCACAGCGAAATGGTTGATCTTCACAATAGAATATATAATTCTATACGTACAATAACTTCTATTTCTGAACTTTCAAAGGAATTTTCAATGAGTAAATCAGCAATTCAGCATAATTACAAGAAGCTGTTCGGAGTAAGCATTATGGATGATATTTTAAATTCACGACTTGTTTGCTGCAAAAGACTTCTTGCATCAACTATGCTTCCGTTGAAAGAAGTAGCCGAAAGAAGCGGATATAACAGCGAATTTCACCTTATGCGTCAGTTCAAATCTCAGACAGGTATGACACCTACTCAGTACAGGAAAAAATGCAAGTGAATTTTGCTATGTGCTGCTTGACAGTATGTTAGTCAATGTGGTATAATTAAAGAATCGTTATGCTTTGACAGAATTTGCTAATTGCGATTTTTCTTAATTCTGCGTCATAATTGATATTTTAAGCAGATATTATATTTAATTGATATGACATTTTCTTGCGATTTTTATTTTGTATCAATTGTAACTGAGCTTGCATCAAATTGCCTTTAAGTAGATGCCCTGAAGCTCAACTATTTGCTGAATGATGGGCGATGCCCTTTATCAAAGGAGTATGCAATGAATGCTTTAAGAGAACTTTATGATTATCGTGAAATGATTTTCAGTCTTGTCAGAAAAGATCTGAGAGGAAGATACAAGGGTTCTGTTCTTGGATTTTTATGGACATTTATTAACCCTCTTCTTCAATTGGTAGTATATACTGTGGTTTTTTCGTTTATACTAAAGACAAATATAGATAGGTATTATCTTTATTTGTTTGTTGCACTGATTCCGTGGATTTTCTTCTCTTCGTCTGTTACAGGAGGATCTTCATCTATAGTTGCACAGAAAGACTTGATAAAGAAAATTTATTTCCCTCGTGAAGTAATACCTATTTCTTATGTTACAAGCTGTTTTGTAAATATGCTTTTGTGCTTTATAGTTATATTTTTTGTTATAATCGTTTCAGGTTCCGGCATAAATCCTGTTGCAATACTTACACTTCCTGTAATTATGATAGTAGAGTATGTTCTTGCTCTTGGTATGGCTATGTTGGCTTCAGCAATAACAGTGTATTTTCGTGACCTTGAGCATATTCTTGGCATTTTTATGATGGCGTGGATGTATATGACACCTATTATGTATGACAAACAAATAGTCCCGAAAAGACTGATGCCCATATTCAATCTAAACCCTATGACTCACGTTATTGAATGCTACAGAAATGTACTTTATTATAAAACCATGCCTGATCTTAATTCATTGCTTTCGTCATGCATACTCGGCGTTTTCTTCCTTGCACTCGGAAGCATTGTATTTCGTAAGCTTCAGAAACACTTTGCGGAGGAATTGTGATGAATCAGGAAGAAATTGCTATTGAAGTCAAAGATATTACTAAAAAATTCAAAATATATTACGATAAAGGCAGTCAGCTTAAAGAAAAACTTTTATTCAGAAAACGAAGCAGATACGAGGAACGCCTTGTACTCAAAGGAATAAGCTTCAAAGTGAAAAAAGGTGAAGCAATAGGACTTATCGGTCATAACGGCTGCGGAAAAAGTACAACACTTAAGCTGCTTACAAAAATTATGTATCCGGACAGCGGTTCTATAATAATGAACGGAAGAGTTTCAAGTCTGATAGAACTTGGTGCAGGATTTCATCCTGATATGAGCGGCAGAGAAAATATCTATACAAATGCAGCTATTTTCGGTCTTACAAAAAAAGAAATCGACTCACGTCTTAATGATATTATATCATTTTCAGAGCTTGAACAGTTCATTGATAACCCTGTAAGGACGTATTCATCTGGAATGTATATGCGCCTTGCATTTTCTGTTGCTATAAATGTTGATGCAGATATTCTTCTGATTGACGAAATACTTGGTGTCGGTGATGCTAATTTTCAGGCAAAATGCTTTAATAAACTTCGTGAAATCAAGGCAAATGGCACTACAATCGTTATAGTCTCACATTCACTCGGTCAGATTGAACAGATATGCGAAAGATCTATCTGGATTCATGACGGTCTTATAAGAGCAGAGGGAAAACCTAAGGATATTGACCTTGAGTATCTCGAATTTATGGGACAAAAGCTCCAGGAAAATACAGAAAAAGAACTCGCTGAAAAATCTCAGAACAGTGAAGATAATAATGATTCTGAAAAAGAGGCTGACGATAATAATGCCAGTTCCGATTCAGACGAAGATTCTAAGCTTAAAAACAGATGGGGAAACGGAAATGCAAGAATTACTTCAATCAGAGCATTTTCCGAAAATGGTATGGAACAGCGTGTTTTTAAAACAGGTGAAGATATTAAGATCAATGTTGAGTATGCTGTAAAGCAAAAGGTTGATGACGCAGTCTTTGGAATTGGTATATTTAACCTTAATGGTGTTCAATGCTATGGAACTAATACACATATTGACAAATTTGATATGTTCAGCCTGGAGAAAAACGGATGTGCTACTGTTGTTCTGAAAAATGTAAGCTTGCTTCCAGGAGAATATATAATTGATATTGCTATTGAATCAGGCGACGGTATTCCGATAGACTATTTTAAGGAAGCTTACAGAATAGAGATGATTTCTTCTGTTGGTGACGTTGGAATTACAAGAATTGAACATGAATGGCAAATATGAAACATATAGCCGGAGGAATATGCTATGAGCAATATAGATAACTTTTTGCAAAGTTCCAGAAAATCAAAATTCAAAAGAATTGTCAGAAAACTTCTTTATGGTCATATTCTCTCCGGCCTTGAAGCAGTAAGCCTGGATATCAATGAAAATTCTAAGAATATAAAGGCTTGCTCAGAACAGGTTGAATATGCACTTAAAACAATAGAGCTTTTAAGACATGATGCTGAAAATCTTGGCGAAAACGTAAGAGTCCTTAATTCAAAGTCAACAGTATTAAAAAATGATTTCGATAATTTATGCGTAAATGTACGAAATAATAATAATGTAATTGACCAGTTGAGCAGTGAACTTGAACTTTCAAAAACAAAACTTGCAGGTATTCAGAAAAATATAAAGGCATATTCAAATTCAGGTAAAAGTGAAACGATTTCTGCTTCAGATGAAAAAGAAAATGTACAGCAAAATGCTATTAAGCCTTTGCAGGATAAAGAATCGGAATACGATTCAATAGACTATTTTGACTTTGAAAACCATTTCCGTGGTTCTATCGAAAGCATAAAGAAGTCGCAAAGCTGCTATCTGAAATACTTTAAGTATAAGGAAAATGTTGTTGACATCGGTTGCGGAAGAGGGGAGTTTCTCTCGCTTCTTAAAGATAATGGTATACACGCAAAAGGTGTTGACGTATATGAGCCTTATGTCGATTACTGTAATATGAAAGGCTTTCAGGCTATATGCGGTGACGGAGTCGCTTACCTTGATTCACTCGACAGTATTGACGGAATTTTTGTAGGTCAAGTTGTTGAACATCTTCAGACTCATCAGATAATAAGACTTTGCAATACTGCTTTTGAAAAACTTACAAATGGAGGTTGCCTTGTTATCGAAACTCCTAACCCGACATCACTTGCTATATATACAAATGCCTTTTACATCGATCCATCTCATGTAAAGCCGGTTCACCCGCTTACATTGAAATACCACCTCGAAAAAGCAGGATTTAAAAATACGGAAATTGTCTATACAGCAGGCAGTCGTCCTCCGGTTTCAATTCCGGAACTGAAATGTAACAATTCAGATAATATAAATGAATTTAATCAGGCTATGCAAAAGGTATCTGACATAATGTTCGGCAGTCAGGACTATGCAATAATCGCTGTAAAGTAGTCTCGAAAGGAAAATTTTATGGAAAATGAAAATAATATCTGCATAGACGATATTATGCAGCAGATAAAAACTGAAATAAAAGAAAAAAATCTTACTTCTGATATGCTGAGTTTCGATGATGTTCCTTATAAAACCGCTGAAGAAATGAACCTGACTGACAAAAATATTTTGCAGGATACAGAACCAGCTTCAATTTATGTCAACAGCCACTATTATATTCAGCCTTATAAGGAGCTTTCAGGTAATCCATTCGCTGTTTTTGTAAAAAAAGTAATAAGAAAACTTACAAAATTTTACGTTGAACCGATTACTTTCGAGCAGAACGAATTTAACGTGAATGTTGTCAGACTTATCAATTCACTAAGAAATTCTGAAAATAACAGAAACACTGATGCGGAAAAGTCAGATAAGCTTCTTAGCCGCATTGAGGTTCTTGAACTTAAGCAAAAAAGTCTGGCATCTAAAATAGAAAAGCTCGAAAAAGAAAATGCGGATCTGAAACAACGCCTCGGAAAGTAGGATAATTATGGAAATGATTCAGCTTCTTCCTACGTTATCATTTGGTGACGCTGTTGGAAACGATACGATTGCACTTAAAGGTGCAATAAGAAATATGGGCTTTAAAACGTCAATTTATGCCGAAAATGTTGATGCACGTCTGCCTAAAAACACCGGAGAAAATATTTCAAAGCTAAAAGGCGTAAGCAAGGACGATGTTATTATATATCATAAATCTACGGGAACAGACCTGAGTTTTAAAATTCCTGAATATAAATGCCGCAAAATTATGATTTATCATAACATAACTCCTTCTGAATTTTTCAGACCATATAATTCAATCGCCGTATCTCTTACAGAATATGGTCTCGAGGGCGTAAAATATTTGTCTGATAAGGTTGACTATTGTCTGGCAGATTCGTCATTTAACAAATCAGAACTTATAAAAGCCGGATATAAATGTCCAATAGATGTACGACCGATACTTATACCGTTCGATGATTATAAAAAAAAGCCGGATGAAGAAATTGTAAGAAAGTTTTCGTCAGATGGATATGTGAATATTATTTTTGTCGGCAGAATAGCTCCAAACAAAAAACATGAAAATATAATAAGAGCTTTCTGTCAGTATAAGAAAATAAACCCGAAGTCGCGTTTGTTTCTCGTAGGTTCATATTCTGGTATGGAAAATTATTATGAAAGACTGCTGAAATATGTAAAGGCTCTTGAGCTTGATGATGTATATTTCACAGGCCATATCAAATTTAATCAGATACTTGCTTATTATAGAATTGCAGATATTTTTCTTTGCATGAGTGAACATGAGGGATTTTGTGTGCCTCTTGTTGAGGCAATGTTTTTTAATGTACCAATAATTGCTTATGATACAAGTGCTATTTCCGATACTCTTGGTGGAAGCGGAATCCTTATAAATGATAATGACCCGTTGTTTACTGCTATGCTGATTGACAAGCTTGTTAATGATGACATCCTGCGCAGTCGTGTCATTGAAAAGCAGAAATCAAGGCTTGAGGATTTTCGCTATGAAAAAATACGTGATATGTTTGAAATGTATCTCAAAAATTTCCTCGGAAAGTAATGGTGTTGTAATTGAAAAAAATAGGCTTTGTTGTTCCATGGTTTGACGATAAAATTCCCGGTGGTGCCGAAATGGAAATGCGTGAGGTTTCTGCACATTTGCATATGTACGGTGCCGACGTTGAAATACTTACAACTTGCGTCAAGGAATTTGGTGCTGACTGGAGCGTGAATTTTTACCGTGAAGGTGATTCGGTTTCCGCAACAGGCATAAAAGTAAGAAGATTTAAAGTAAGGAAACGTAATACGGCGGCTTTTGATGCTGTAAACCTGAAGCTTATGAATAAACAGAAGATTACACTGGAAGAAGAGGACATTTTTCTCAACGAAATGGTAAACAGTCCTGAGCTTTACAAATATATCAGAGAACATAAAGATGAATATTCGGTTTTTGTATATATTCCTTATATGTTTGGTACAACATATTTTGGCGTAAAAGCGTGTCCTGAGAAAGCAGTTCTTATTCCTTGTTTTCATGATGAAGCTTATGCATATCTTCAAAGATTCAAAGAAATATTTCCAACAGCTGCTGGCATGGTCTTTAATGCCAAGCCTGAACAGGTGCTTGCAGAAAAACTGTACGGATTCAGCAAAAGTGGCACTAAAACTGTTCTTATGGGTATTGGTATGGATACAAATATATCAGCCGATGCTGAAGCTTTCAGAAAAAAATTCAATATTAATAAACCTTTTATTCTTTATGCAGGCAGAAAAGATGAAGGTAAAAATGTACACACGCTTATAAAATATTTTTCGGAATATAAAAAACGTATTGATAATGATATGCAGCTTGTTCTCATTGGCGGCGGAAAACTTGAAATACCAGGTGATGTCCGCAATGATGTGCATGACCTCGGATTCGTCGATATTCAGGACAAATATAATGCTTGCGGTGCAGCTATGGTTATGTGTCAACCGTCAAAAAATGAGAGCTTTTCACTTGTAATTATGGAAAGCTGGCTTTGCAACCGTCCAGTTATAGTACACGAAAAATGTGCTGTAACAAAGAATTTTGTTTCAGAATCAAATGGCGGTCTGTATTTTGATAATTACTTTGAATTTGAAGGCTGTGTGAACTATATATACAGTCATGCTGATGTTTCCGACAAAATGGGCGTAAACGGCAGACAATATGTTCTTGAACATTTTAAGTGGGACGTTATAACAGAAAAATATATAAAGTTTTTTAAAGAAATTGCAGGTGAAATCTGAAAATGAAAAAAATAGCTCTTGTTAATCAAAGATATGGTCTCGAAGTAAACGGCGGTTCTGAATATTACACAAGACTTATCGCTGAACGGCTTGCAAATCATTTTGAAGTCGATGTTATTACAACAAAGGCTCTCGATTACACAACATGGGCGAATTATTATAAAAATGATGTGGAAAAAATAAATGGAGTTAATGTCCTGCGTTTTCCCGTCAAAGCTTTGAGAGCAGATGATTTCAACGATTATAACGGCAGATATCTTGAATATATAAGAACAAATGGTACAGATTTAAAACGTGAAGATGTCTGGTTTGAAAAACAGGGACCGCTTTGTCCTGATGCAATAGACTATATAAGAAAAAATAAGGATAAGTATGATGTATTTATATTTGTCACATATCTTTATTACCTTACAGTAAAAGGGCTTCCCGAAGTCGCAGAAAAAGCTGTACTTATTCCTACTGCTCATGAAGAACCATTTATTCACTTCAAAACTTTCGAGACTATTTTTAATCTCCCAAAAGCTTTTGTTTTTCTTACTGATGAGGAAAAATCACTTGTTCAGAATTTGTTTTCATGCAAGAATATTATGTGCGATGTAATGGGTACAGGCGTTGAAATACCATCAGTTCCGGATGCAGCGGCATTTAGAGAAAAATATAATATAAATGATGAATATATAATATATGTTGGCAGAATAGACGAAGGTAAGGACTGTCCGATGCTTTTCAAATATTTTCTTGAATACAAAAAACGCCATTCGGAAAGTAAACTAAAGCTAATTCTTATGGGAAAACAAGTATGCGATATACCAAAATCAAATGATATAATAAGTCTTGGGTTTGTCAGCGAAGAAGATAAATTCAACGGTATATGTGCAGCAAAATGCCTTGTTTTGCCATCAAAATTTGAGAGCCTTTCGATTTCCGTTCTTGAAGCAATGTCACTTTCGGTTCCTGTAATAGTAAATGGAGTATGTCAGGTGCTTAAAGGTCATTGTACGAAAAGTAACGGCGGACTGTACTATATGAACTACTTTGAATTTGAAGGAATTATTGATTACATTTTTTCACACAATACTGAATATCTGCAAATGCGCCTGAATGCAAGAAAATATATAACAGATAATTATGAATGGGACGCAATTATGAAAAAATTTGAAAATCTCATAAGCAGTATATAAGAAAAAGGTGACGGAATGTTTATAATACTATTTATTCTATGCATAATCCCTAACGTGATTTCATTTTCTGCTTTAGGGAAAAAAGCTTCATTGGTAAAATCAGTAGTTTTGTCAGCAGCATTTTTCTTCATACTGTTCATACTTACATCAAGCGTGTATTTCTTGTTTGATAATTTCAGAATGAAATGTGTGCTTGCAACCTGTTTTGCGATAGAGAGTGCGGTCGCAGCTATATTAGTGTTCGTGTTTAAGAAAAAAATAGAATTTGATTACTCCATTAAGAATGCAATTATACCTACTGCTGTTGTTGCACTGCTGACTCCGTTTCTCATAACTCATTTTGGCTACTTTGGAATGGGACAGGATCAGGGTGTCTATCAGGTAAAAGCACTTAATTTAATGAACGGCGTAACACAATATCAAACTGATTTTGACGAATATTCAAAGCTTGATTCAACATACGAGAAAAATGAATTTGAAAGTCAGGTTAAAAGATACCTTGCAGGATATGACAGACATCAGCCGGATTTTCCAAAAACAACTTACAATGACAATATAAGCCCTGTTTCAGGAATATTTCACGGAATACCGGTTTATCCGGCAATGCTTGCACTGTGGGGATTTATGTTCGGTGCTGAAAATATGGCAGGCCTCAGTGCATTCTGGCTCATTATATCTATATATCTTATAAGCTTTTGCTGTGATAATCTGAAAATAAAAGCGTCGGTTAAGCTTATGGTTTGTTCAATAATGGGCTTTTCACCAATTATGATATGGGTTTCAAAATCAACATTGACTGAGATGTTTATCTCCGTTTTGTTACTGTCGTTCACATATCTTATTACACGAAGTGAGTATAAATGGCTTTCAGTTATACCGGTTGTTGCATATGCATTTTATCATGTTTCATTTTTTACAATGCTTCCTATGTTTATAATAATTTATGCGGCACTGTATATTTTTACAAATGACAGAAAATTCGTTGTCTGCGCAGCAGTGTCATGCTTATCATATGCAGCAGGCTTTTTCACAATGAGAGCTTTACAGCCTATATATACATTAAATAACTACAAGGTAGTATATAATAGCTTAATTAACAATAAAAACGTAAATATTGTAATTTATATTTTAATGGCTATCTGTATTATTGCATTGGCAGTATTTTATATGATTATTAATAAAATAAGAAAGAATAGCTTTTTACCTGAGCAGTTTATTTCTAAAGTTTTTAATGGAAAAACAGAAAAAATATTGATTCCTATTGCAATAATTCTACCTTTGGTAGCAATTGGCTTTAAAATGTACGGCGATTATGAACGATTTACTTTTTCTACAATAATGTCATTTATGTATTTAACAGGTATGATAATTATTCCGTTGTCATTGATATTTTGTGCCGTAAAACCAAAAGTAATCGTTAACAGCGTCAATACATTAACCGTTTTTGCACTTTTTGAATATTGCGTTTTGATATATTCATGGGTACTTCGTCCTGACATTCAGTATTACTATTATTACTCGAGATATATTTCACCGTTTATACCGGTTGCACTCATCTTTGGAGGAATCGTCCTTAATTCAATAAATAAAAAATATATAACATTTCCTGTAATAGTAGGAAGTCTTTGCTTTATACTTCCATATGATAATCTGCTTGCACAAAAAAAAGATGATACAATTATGCAATGGAATGTACTGAATGACGTTATAGATTCTGCAAATGAAGGGGACTGCTATATTGTAGACGATATATATGCTTCAACTTGTTGGTTTCCATTGAAAAATATTTCAAAAGCAGATGTATATCCTGTCATCGGAGACGTAAATGATCAGCTCAGTAAAATGAAATCAAAATACAAAAATGTATATTATCTGACGGATATGCCTGTTACTTATGATAAAGAGCCACTATATCGAGTGATATATAAAAATAAAGTATATTCATCACTTGATGATAATTGCACCAAAGGTAAAGTTCTGCCACTTCCTACTGACTTTTTAAAATTTGAAGATGGCATATATATTTACAAGTATAATGGCTATAAGCTTAATTATACAGCTGATGAATGTATTGATGATTTTTATGGATTTAGTTATCTGGAGCAAGATTCTTTCTGTTGGATAACCTCTAAAGAAAGTGCAGTTGTTACGTGTCTGAAACCTGATAACTATGTTATGACAGTAGAACAGGGGGCACAAATACCGTTTGAAGATCTTACTTTCACAAAGGAAATCAATGTTTCGGCATATGTCAACGGAATTTTAGTCGGAACAGTAAAAATCAACAAGGATAATGCTGATAAGCCGCTTGTCTTTAAAATCGACAGGAACATTATGCTTAATATGCAGAATACAGTAAGCTTTAAAAGTGATTTGTGGTCACCATCTGAATTTGGCTCTGAAGACGAACGGCAACTTGGATTTTCAATATCGTCTATAAATTTTGCAGAAGCTAAATAATGTATAGCGGATAAAGGAGATTTTTATGAAATTAATAATTCAGATACCTTGCTATAACGAGGAGGAAACCCTCGAGCTTGCGTATAATGACCTGCCACGGCATATTGATGGCATAGATACTATTGAGTACCTGATAATAAATGACGGCAGTAAGGATAATACAGTGGCGAAAGCAAGAGAACTCGGCTTTCATCACATTGTTTCATTTAAACAGAATAAAGGTCTTGCTAAGGGGTTTATGGCAGGAATAGATGCTTGTCTTCATTTAGGTGCTGATATAATCGTCAATACTGATGCAGACAATCAGTATTGCGGAGCTGATATTGAAAAGCTTGTAAAGCCGATTCTTGAGCAGAAAGCTGACATAGTTATTGGCGAACGCCCGATAGATCAGACTGAGCATTTTTCATGGAAGAAGAAAAAATTTCAACACCTCGGAAGCTGGATAGTAAGAGTCGCTTCAAACAGCGATATACCTGATGCACCAAGCGGATTCCGCGCATATTCCCGTGATGCTGCTATGAGACTCAATGTTGTCAATGAATATACCTATACACTCGAGACAATAATTCAGGCAGGTCATAACAAAATTGCTATGACATCAGTTCCGATAAGAACCAATCCTGAAACACGTCCGTCAAGGCTTTTTTCAAGTATGTGGAGATATATGAAACGCTCCTCGACTGTTATTACACGTTCATTTGTAATGTACAGACCACTTAAATTCTTTAGCACAATAGGTTTAATTCTTTTAATTTTAGGTGCAGCTTTAGGAGTAAGATTTCTTGTGTATATGTTTTCAGGAGATGGAAATGGTCACATACAGTCATTGATTCTTACGGCTATACTGATAATGATGGGATTCCAGACTTTAACTATAGGTCTCATTGGTGATACAATCGCCGCAAATAGAAAAATACTTGAAGACGTACAATACAGAATAAGGAAAATTGACTGCAATGGGGAAAATAATGGAAATAAAGTCGATTGATGATATCAAAAATTTAAAGGTACTGTACATAGCAACAAAAAACTCAGATTATCTGAGAATTACACAGGAAATAAAGATACTTTGCAGTAATAATAATGAACTGCAAGTGATAGCTTCACATAGCAAAAGTTATCTGAAGCGTCTTTTATTTGTGTACAAAAAATTAATAACAGTAAAAATAAAAGATTTTGATTTGGTGTTTATAGGATTTGCACCACAGCTTGTTATTCCAATTTTTGGCATAAAACTTGGTAAAAGACCAATTGTAGAGGATTTTTTCATTTCGGTTTATGATACGCTTTGTTTTGATAGAAAGAAATTTAAACCAAATACACTTCTTGGTAAACTTATGCTTCTAATTGATAAGAAGACGATAAAAATGGCACAGCTTGTAATATGCGATACAAATACACATGGAAGATATTTTTGCAGTGAATTTTCATATCCTCAGCAAAATATGAGCACACTATATTTACAAGCCGACAGCAGTATCTATTATCCACGACCGCAAGAAAAGCACAGTGATTTTACTGTGCTTTATTTTGGAAGTGTGCTTCCACTACAGGGTGTACAGGTGATACTTGATGCTATAGAAATTTTGGAAAATGAGAAAAATATAAAATTTATATTTATAGGTCCGATTGGAAAAAATAATGTTAAAAAAGGACTAAAAATTACTGAGTTTATAGAGTGGTTGCCACAGGAAAAGCTTGCGGAGAAAATTGCATCTGCTGATTTATGCCTTGCAGGACATTTTGAAAAGTCAATAATGAAAGCACACAGGACTATTCCCGGAAAAGCATATATATACAGTGCGATGAAAAAGCCAATGATTCTCGGCGATAACGAGGCGACTCGTGAGCTTTATGATGAGTCGGAAAATGGGATATATTTTACTGACATGGGAAATTCTCAAAAGCTTGCACATCTTATTATGAAAATCAAGGATGAAATATATGAAAAAAACAATTAAGATTGTCGGAAATATACTGACTGTCCTTGCGTTACTCTTTGTTGTAAAAAAATTCATTGATATGGACGCTGATTTTTCAAATCTATGCTCAAGTGGTGCGGTAACAGCAATGATAATCAGCTTTGTTTTGCAGACACTGATAGTCATAATGGGAAGTTTTCCGTGGCTTGTGTTTACGCAATCGTTGTCCGGAGTTAAAATTCCGTTTTCAAAAGCAATGCCTGTATATACAAAATCTAATATATATAAGTATCTTCCTGGAAATGTATTTCAATATATCGGTAGAAATAAACTTGCAACTGATATGAATATCAGTCATGTTGACGTAGCTTGTGCAACAATACTTGATATAATTTTTTGTGTTTTTTCAACAGCAATTATTTCTGTATTACTTCTTGGTAAAACAGTTTCATTGCTTATTGAAAAATATGGGCAGAATTTGGTTGTAATAGCTTGTATTGTTACCTTGTTATTCGTACTGATTTTTTTTGTGCTTTGTGCAAAATTCAGAGAAAAAATGAATAATTATTTTAATCGCTACAAGAAAGCTTTTGAACGTGGTAAAAGAAGAAAATTTATACAAGGCATATTATACTATTTTCTACAAAATTCTTTGTCGGCAGTAATGTATTTTGTTTCAATGAAATTGATAATTGGAGATGCTGAAAGTACATCAGAACTTATATCACTTACGGGTGCATTTATGTTTGCATGGATAATTGGATTTGTAACTCCGGGTGCTCCTGGAGGTATAGGAATCAGGGAGTCCGTAATGCTGTTTGTTTGCGGAAATAAATTTTCGGATAAAATTATGCTTTTCGTGCTTGCATTGAGGATTTCCTCAGTTTTAGCTGATATAGCAGCATTTCTGATTGGAAATATATATTGTGGAGTTTCAGCTGAGAAATCAAAAGAAACATATTAATACTTTTAGAATTAATTAATATATTAATATATGCAAAGTCACACATAGCTGTAAGCTGAATTATGAAATTTATGTATTTTTTCTTGACTTAAAACAATTTCTATGATAAAATTATAAGTTAAGTTATAATTTGTGCTTATAGTACATGGACAGGGAGTTCTAATATGAAGTTTAAATTAAGTATACCAAAGAAAAACAGCCTATTTTATTCTGCTTTTCCGGCAATTCTAATTGCTGCGTTAATAATAATGACAGTATATAAGATAAAAGGCATTTTTCCATTTGGAGATGATTCAGTTGCATATATGGATATGTGGCAGATGAATGTTCCTATTTATTATCATATATATGATTTTCTTCATGGTGATAAATCACTTTTTTATGACTTCTATTCAGGCTTGGGAATAAATATGTCAGAAAGTGTTGCTATTTGCAGCTTGCTTAGCCCTTTTAACTTGTTATTTTATTTTATCAAACGTGATGCCATTATGAATTTTCTTCCGATATATACAATGCTTAAAATTGAATTTTCAGTATTGTTTATGAGTATATTTTTGAAATACAAATTCAAAAATACACACTTTTTCTGGATAAATTTAGCTTCATTGGCATATGGCTTCTGTGGAATGAATATGATGTACTGTACCAATAGCCAATGGCTTGATATGGCAGCTTTTCTTCCACTACTTACGATGTCACTTGATTATTCACTGAAGAATAAAAAAGTTGTTCCATATGCTTTAATGATGGCATTTTATTGTATTGTAAATTCATATATAGCTATGGTTGCTTTAATGTTCATTTTCTTTATTGCATCAGCATATATAATACTTATTATTCCAAAGCGTGATAGGGCTTTGAGCGTGCTTCATCTTGGCATCGGCACTTTATGCGGAGTCGGAATGTCAGCATTCATTCTTCTTCCTTTTATGAATCAAACTTCTAAAACCGCAAGAGTAGGCGGTAGCATCATAACCACAATCAAGAATTTGATTTTGTCCTCACCGTCGAAAACAACTGCAAGTGTTAAAATGCAAAAGTACTGGATGATGTGGGCTACTGCTTTGGCTTTAGCAATTATTATTTATGGTGTAATCGTTAATTGGCGTAAAGCAAGGAAAAATACAGCAGCTATATTGTGCGTTGCATTTGTTACGGCTCAGCTGTTTTTTGAAAATGTTGATCTGATCTTTCATGGAGGTTCATATGTACTTTTTCCAATGAGATTTGGATTTATTACAGCTTTCGTAATGTGGACAACTGCAATAAGTTATGTTAATGATATTTCAGAGCTAAATGAATTTCCTGATGTTTCATCTATATTAAAAAATAAATTCCTACTACAATTCAAAATATTGCTTTTAATTATGTGCATAATTCTCATACCAATTTTTTCAATTGCACTCGCAAACCGTTTTTGTGATATTACGTTTGAAAAAAGAACTTCATTTTCTTTAATTATTTTTTTGATACTCACAGTAACATATTTAATTTTAATAAATAGAAATACTCCAAAATTTTTCAGGGGCTTTATTTGTACTATGCTTTGTGCAGAAGTTGCTGCAGGTACATATCTTTTTATCGGCAAACCTTATATAGACCCTTTTTTTGGCAGTGGAAGTCCTGATATGAAATTTGCTCAGGAAATTACTGATGCAGCAGATACTTTTAAACTTACACCTTCAAAATTTTCAAGAGTCAAGAATGCTGATGCAAGATATACATCTAACTACCCTCTATTAATGAGAAAATCTGCACTTAGCAACTGGACTCATAGCGTAGATGAAAAAATTCAGAATGCTTTTAAAAATCTTGGCTATACTACAATATATACAAGGCTTGTTGATACTGGTGGGACTGTATTTTTTGATTCTTTACTGAATGTTGATGACGTTGTAACTATGTCAAAGTTGCCTGAGAAATCTTATACTTACGTTGATTCGCTTATTTCGCAAAAGCCTGTTGCAAATACAACTGTCAACCATTACAGGACAAATTATTCTTCAGGCTTTGGCACAGTAATGTCTGATTCTGCATTAAATATTCCTATATCAGATGCTTTTACAATGCAAAATGGCTTATTTAATGCAATTGATGGTGATAACAATCTGTTTCACATAATTCAAAGTGGTACTGATATAGATCCGGCTATTATTACTTGCAAAACAAGTAATGTACTAAACAGAACTGTTGATTACTCGATAAAGGTTTCTGGTTGCCAAAATCTTTATCTTGCAGGTTGTGCAAGCCTAAAAATTAATATCAATGGCAAGAACTTTATGATGCCAAGACAAGGACGCAAAAATTATTATTATCCAACAGGTTTTAATAATGGAATTGTTGATCTTGGAGTTTTTGAAAACGAAACAGTTAATCTTGTTCTTAAATATACGAATGCAATTGATGAAAATTATCTTAGTATTGCACTTATGGATTACTCAAAGCTTGATAATTTAAATTCAAGCTATTCCACAAAAATTACTGAGGAACATAAAAATAGCTTTGAGCTTAAAGCAAATGCTTATAATGACTCAAGTGTGCTTGTGCTTCCACTATCATATGATAAGGGAATTGTCTGTAAGGTAAACGGTAAAACTGCTGAAACTTCAAATGTTGTAGGCTGTCTGACCGCTGTCAGACTAAGACAAGGCGAAAACACTGTTTCAGTAAAATATGTCCCGACCGGCTTTGTAAATGGACTTATTATTGCTACAATATCAGCTTTGATTCTTGCTACATATAATATCATTCTGCTTAAAAGAAATAAAGTTAAGTTCAGCGGCACAGTTGAAACGATAATTTTACAAGGCTATATCAAGCTTTGGACAATTGCTGCTGTCATAATATATTTTGTGCCAATGTTTTTCCAGTTGTTTGATATGTTCAAAAATAAATAAACATTTGCTTTGTGGTAAAGCAGACCTGAAAGGAATTTGATTATGAAAGTAGTGATCCTTGCAGGAGGTTTTGGAACAAGAATCTCTGAAGAAAGTCAATTCAAGCCGAAGCCTATGGTCGAAATAGGCGAAATGCCGATACTTTGGCACATTATGAAACTTTATTCACATTATGGCTACAATGAATTCGTAATTTGCCTTGGATACAAAGCACACGTTATAAAGGAATTTTTTGCAGATTATTTTCTCTATAATTCTGATATAACATTTAATCTTGCCGAAAATAAGATGATAGTGCATAATAATTCTGCTGAACCGTGGATTGTAACGCTTATAGATACAGGTCTTAATACTATGACAGGCGGACGTATTAAAAGAATAAAGAAATATGTTGGAAATCAGCCATTTTTTCTTACATATGGCGATGGAGTGTCAGATGTCAATATAGACAGTCTCCTCGAATTTCATAAGAAAAGCGGCAAAATAGCAACAATGACTGCCATAAAACCTGAAGGCAGATTCGGTGTTCTTGATATAGATGATGACTATATCCATGCTTTCCGTGAAAAAAGCAAAAATGACAGCGGTTGGATAAACGGTGGTTTTATGGTGCTTCAGCCTCAGATATTTGACTATATCAAGGGCGGAGATGAAGTTGTCTTTGAAAAAGCTCCACTTGAAACACTCGCAGAAACTAATCAGCTTGTTGCATATAAGCATGACGGATTCTGGCAGTGTATGGATACTCAGCGTGACAAGCAGTATCTCGAATCACTTTGGGCAGACGGCACTGCACCTTGGAAAGTGTGGGATTAATGAATTTCGATTTAAGATTTTATAAAGGTAAAAAAGTTTTTGTTACAGGTCATACCGGCTTTAAAGGTTCGTGGCTTTGCAAAATTCTTTCAATGGCAGGTGCAGAAGTTACAGGATATTCGCTTGCACCTTCTACTTCTCCGAATTTGTTTGAATTATCAGGTATTGACGCCGATATAACATCGGTAATAGGCGATATACGCAATCTTGATAATTTGTGGGACGCATTCAGCAAGGCTCAACCGGAAATTGTATTTCACCTTGCAGCACAGCCTATAGTTAAAGAAAGCTATGAAAGACCTGCTTATACTTATGAAACAAATGTCATGGGAACAGTAAATATACTTGAGTGCATAAGGAAAAGTAATTGCACTGTTTCTTTTCTTAATGTTACAACTGATAAGGTATATCAGAACAAGGAATGGGAATGGGGATACCGTGAAAATGAACCCCTGAATGGATTTGACCCGTATTCTAACAGTAAGTCTTGCTCTGAGCTTGTTACTTCATCTTACAAAAATTCATTTTTCTCTGACGGAGCCGTGAGAATTTCAACTGCAAGGGCAGGCAATGTAATTGGAGGCGGCGATTTCTCAAGAGACCGTATTATACCTGATTGTATAAGAGCTGCTTTAAATAAACAAGTAATCGGCGTCAGAAATCCTTATTCCGTACGCCCATATCAGTATGTCCTTGAACCACTTTTTGTCTATCTGATGATAGCAGCTGCTCAGTATAATGATGCCTCAAAATCAGGAAACTATAATGTCGGACCTGATGACTGTGACTGCGTTACAACTGGTGAGTTGACTGACATTTTCTGCAATAAATGGGGAGATGGTCAGAGTTGGGAAAATCATTCGGTTGAAGGTCCTCATGAGGCTAATCTTCTTAAACTTGATTGCTCAAAATTGAAAAAAGTATTCGGTTGGAAACCTGTCTGGAATATTGATACTGCTATTGAAAAAACAGTGGAGTTTACTAAATCAGGAACGGATATGCGTTCTATATCAAATGTAATGAAATCACAGATTGATGAGTTCGCCACAGGATTTGGCAAATAATCAGTCATATTTTAATTCTTATGGAGGAAAATTCAATATGAACGAAAAAGAAGCAAGACAGCAGATACTCGCACTTGCTGCGGATTACTGCGATAAATACAAAACGCCAAAAAATGATTTCAAGGAAGGCGACAGAATACCATACGCATCAAGAGTTTTCGATCATAGTGAAATGGTAAATCTTATCGACTCGGCTCTTGAATTTTGGCTGACTTCTGGCAGATATACCGAAAAATTTGAATCAGAATTTGCAAAATATCTTGGTGTCAAGTATTGTTCTTTGGTAAATTCAGGTTCGTCAGCAAATTTACTTGCTTTTATGACTCTGACATCACCACTTCTCGGCGATAGAAGAGTAAGAAGAGGCGACGAAGTAATCACCGTTGCCTGTGGTTTTCCAACAACAATTGCTCCAATTATGCAGTATGGAGCAGTTCCGGTTTTTGTTGATGTTACTATACCTCAGTATAATATTGATGCAGATGCACTTGAAAGTGCTTATTCAGAAAAAACAAAGGCAGTAATGATTGCGCATACTCTCGGAAATCCGTTTAATCTCGCTGCTGTTAAAGCTTTCTGCGAAAAACATAATCTCTGGCTTGTTGAGGATAACTGCGATGCACTTGGTACTGAATATACTTTAAACGGTGAGACAAGGCTTACAGGTACTATTGGTGATATAGGAACATCAAGCTTTTATCCGCCACACCATATGACAATGGGTGAAGGCGGTGCTGTTTATACAAACAATTCGCTGCTTAATAAGGTTATACGCTCAATGAGAGATTGGGGACGTGACTGTGTTTGTCCATCTGGCAGAGACAATCTTTGCGGTCATAGATTCGATGGTCAGTTCGGTGAACTTCCACAAGGCTATGACCATAAATATGTTTACTCGCATCTTGGCTTCAACTTGAAAGCTACAGATATGCAGGCAGCAATTGGTGTAGCTCAGTTGGAAAAATTTCCATCATTTGTTGAAAAAAGACGTCATAATTTTGACAGACTTCATAAAGCACTTGAGATTGTTTCTGATAAGTTCATTCTTCCACAGGCATGCGAAAATTCAAATCCAAGCTGGTTCGGATTTCTTTTGACATGCCGTGATGGTGTTGAAAGAAAAAATGTTGTCAAGTATATTGAAGACCACGGCGTGCAGACAAGAATGCTTTTTGCAGGTAATATAATAAAGCACCCATGCTTCGATGAATATCGTGCAAGTGGCGAAGGCTATCGTGTTGCAGGTTCACTCACTAATACTGACAAGATAATGGAAAAAACATTTTGGGTAGGTGTTTATCCTGGAATGACTGACGAAAAAATCGACTATATGGCTAAAACCATTATTAATTCGGTAAAATAATGCATTTGAACAAATTGCTGTCGAAAAAATATGAAATTGTAAGACAATTTATAAAGTTCGGAATGGTTGGTGTTCTTAATTTTGCAATTTCAACGGGTATATATTATATTTTTATATACTTTGACAAAAAGCTATATTTAATCGGATATGTTGTTGGATTCATTGTAAGTGTTCTGAATGCCTATTATTTTAATCATAAATTTGTGTTCAAAACAAAAATGAATTCAGCAAAAGAGCATATTAAGGCAATTTTAAAGACTTATGCAAGCTATGGATTTACATTTTTACTTAGTATGTTTTTGCTTTGGTTTTTTGTATCCATCTGCAATATTTCAGAAAAAATTGTTCCGTTTATAAATCTTCTGATTACAACTCCGCTAAATTTTCTTTTCAATAAGTTCTGGTCTTTCAGAAAAAAATAAATTTTGTATAGGTGTGAATTTAATGCTTGTCAGCGATTTTATTGTGGATTTCCTTTCAAAAAATGGCATTGAGCACGCATTTGGTTATCCGGGAGGTATGGTAACATATCTTATGGACTCCTTTGCACGTTCAGAGGGTATAAAGGCTCATGTAAACTATCATGAACAAGGAGCCGCATTTGCTGCGTGCGGTTATGCGTCAGCAAGTGGGAGAACAGGTGTTGCTTATGCAACAAGTGGTCCGGGTGCTACTAACCTTGTTACCGGAATTGCCGAAGCTTATTTTGATTCAGTTCCTGTGCTTTTTATAACAGGACAAGTTAATACATACGAATCAAAAGGCAGTATGCATTTGCGTCAGAAAGGGTTTCAGGAAACTGATATATTAAGTATTGTTTCACCTATAACAAAATTTTCAGCAGCTGTTAATGACGAGAATGATATACTGTATATGCTTGAAAAAGCAATTTATACAGCTAATAATGGCAGAAAAGGGCCTGTACTTCTTGATATTCCGATGAATATTCAACGGCAGGACATTGACCATTTGATGCTCAGACATTTTGAAGTCCCAAAGAATAATAAAAGTAATGTTGATTTCAATGAGATTTTTAAACTTATAAATAGTTCAAAAAGACCATGCGTAATTGCAGGTGCCGGTATAAAACAAACTGAAACTGTTTCAACATTCAGAAAACTTGTCGAAATTTTGAAAATTCCTGTGCTGACAAGCATGATTTCAGCAGACTTGTTGCCGTACGGTAATGAGTACTCATTTGGATTTGTAGGTGCATACGGTGACAGGCAGGCTAATTTCATAATTTCAAAGTCAGACCTTATATTGACAATCGGTTCAAGAATGGACTGTCGTCAGGTCGGTTCAAAGCGTGATAATTTTGCCGTAAATGCTAAAATTGTCAGACTTGATACTGATATTTGTGAATTTGAAAACAGCATTCATTCAGATGACATAAATGTGAATTTTGACCTTTGCAGTGATTTCAATGATTTGCTGCATTTTGCAAAATTTTATCAGCTAAATGACTTTTCACAGTGGATATTAGTATGTAAAATAATAAAGGAAAAATTGTCTGATACTGTTGATAAGCTTTATCCTGAGGTCATTGTAAGAAAAATAAGTGAATATGTTCCGGATAATGCAACAATTACTACTGATGTCGGACAGAATCAGGTTTGGATATCACAGTATTTTAAAATAAAAGAGAGCCAAAGAATACTATTTTCAGGTGGGCATGGGGCTATGGGATTCTCTCTGCCAGCTGCTATAGGAGCTTCACTCTCTGATACAAAACGACTTACATTGTGCTTTTGCGGTGACGGCGGCTTTATGATGAATATGCAGGAGCTTCAATTTATTGCCCGTGAGCAGCTTCCAATAAAGATCTTTGTAATGAATAATCATGCACTTGGTATGATTCGCCATTTTCAGGAAATGTACTTTTCATCAAGATTTGTTCAAACCACAGCTCAAAACGGATATACAATACCAAATCTTAATAAGCTTTCTTCAGCTTTCGGACTTAATTACAGGGCAATTACAAATGTATCTGATGTAAGCGAAAATTTATTTTCTGAAGCTTGTCCTGAACTTATTGAAGTATTTTTACCTGAAACTACTTATGTTTTTCCTAAGCTTGCAATCAACAAACCAATTCAAGATCAGGAACCTCCAATTGACCGCAAGCTCTACAAAGAGCTTGATCAGCTATAATGCGTGCTGTTGTAACAGGTGCTTCGGGTTTTCTCGGTGTTAGCCTGATTGAACGACTTCTTGAAAACGGAAATGAAGTGCTCGCTGTTATACGCCCAAATTCTTTGAATTTGTCACGAATTCCGAAATACAATGTACTTTCGGTTGTGCAAATTGATGCTAATGATATATCTGAGCTTTGCTTGAACGTTAAAAATCAATATGATACATTTTTTCACCTTGCATGGAGCGGAATCAGAGGTAACGACAGAAATGATGCTGATCTGCAAAGCAAAAATTATTTCAATTCGGTCGCTGCTGTTGAAACTGCATTTAAAATTGGCTGCAAAACATTTGTGTCAACGGGTTCACAAGCTGAATGCGGTATAAAAAATGAAGTTATCGATGAAAATACTTCATTGGAACCAGTATGTGAGTATGGCAAGTCTAAAGTAAGATGTTTGAATTTTGAACGTGAATATTGCTACACTCATAATATGAAATTTGTTTGGGCAAGAATTTTTAGTCTTTACGGTAAATATGATTACTCTAAAAGCCTGATTAATTACGCAATCGACTCAATGCTTCAGAACAAACAGGTTAATTTTTCACCATGTACTCAGATGTGGGACTATCTTAATGTTAGCGACGCATCAAGAGCAATTTTGCTTGCCGCAGAGAGTGAGATAAATGACATAGTAAATATTGCTGATGGAAATTTCAAGCCTTTAAAAGACTTTATATATGAAATTTCAGATATAACAAAGTCAAATTCAAAGCTCGTTTTTGCTGACGCTTTATCATGGAAAACTCCACTTGTAAATCTATGTCCAGATGTTTCTTATTTGAAAAAACGTACAGGTTTTAATGCAAATGTGAGCTTTAGAAACGGTATTGAAGAACTTATTGCCTTAAAGGTGAAAGGTAAGAATAATGAAAAAAATTAGTGTTGTTATACCTACATACAACGAACAGGAAAATGTTAAGCCGCTAAGCGAAGCGATTGTTGCTGTATTTAATGACAAGCTCCCACAATATGATTATGAAATTATCTTTATTGATAACTTCTCAAAGGATAAGACAAGACCGCTTATCAGGGAAATTTGTGCCAATAATTCTAAAATAAAGGCAATATTCAACAGCAAAAATTTTGGGCAGTTTAATTCTCCGTATTATGGACTATGCCAAAGTACCGGAGACTGTACAATACTTATCTGTGCAGATTTTCAGGATCCTGTTGAGCTTATTCCTACATTTGTGAAAGAATGGGAAAATGGCTATAAAATCGTCTGTGGAATAAAAACCACAAGCCGTGAAAATAAATTAATGCGCTCTGTAAGAACTTTTTACTACAAGCTCATAAATAAGCTTTCATCAGTTGAGCAGATAGAACACTTTACCGGTTTTGGACTTTACGATAAGTCGTTTATAAAAGTTTTAAGTGAACTCAAAGACCCAACACCATTTCTTAGAGGCATTGTTGCAGAACTTGGACCGGAGCGAAAAGAAATTCCATATGAACAGCAAAAACGTCGTGCCGGCAAAACAAAAAATAACTGGTATTCACTTTATGATGCGGCAATGCTAAGCTTCACATCGTATACCAAAATTGGACTTCGTCTTGCTACATTCCTTGGATTCGGTTGTGCAGCAATTAGCTTTCTTATAGGTCTTATTTATCTCATACTTAAATTCATTTACTGGGACAGATTTGTTGCAGGGATGACACCAATGCTTATAGGTATGTTTTTCCTTGGGTCATTGCAATTGTTTTTCATCGGCTTTGTAGGCGAATATATAATGAGTATCAACACAAGGGTTATCAACCGTCCTCTTGTAATTGAAGACGAACGAATTAACTTTACTGAAACTTAAAATACTTTAAATAATTAAAAAATATATCCGGACATTTTTGAAGTATGTCCGGATTTTTTTGATTATCCAAAAATTTGATTCATTTGAATTGAATGAAATTTCTGATTTGCACTTTTGATTTGATAATATTGTTAAATATATACAATAAATTGTAAAATCAACAAGAAAATATTTGCCATCGAATAAAAGAAAAATAGAAATATATGTTGACTTTAAAGGAACAAAGTGATATAATATTAAATATGTGATGCTAATATAGTTGACTGCATTATGAGAATGATTATATTAAACTATGCCTATGTTACGATCATTATATTAAATGGCAACTGCTTATGTCAAAATATCGAAGGGAAATACTTTATATGAGCAAAAAATATACAATAAAAGATCTGATATTTCTTTTACTGAATAAACTTCTTTTTTTAATATGTGCATTAATAATAGGTGCAGGATCGACATTTTCTGTTTCAAAATTTTTCATAGCACCTAAATACCAGTCAAATGTTTCGCTTTATGTTAAAAACAACAATGATGATTCAACAGCTAAAAAAACGCAGGGTGTTGATGTTAATGATTTGACTGTTTCAAAATCACTTGTTAGTACATATATAGTAATACTTAACAGTGACACTGTAATGGATAAAATTAGTGAGAAACTCCTCAAAGTGTATTCTGAAGATGAACTTAAAAGTTATTTTCAGTTTAAAGACGGTCAGATAACTAATCAAAGCCTTAAAGAGTGCTTTACTATGGCAGCGGTTAATCAAACTGAGGTGCTTAATATTGTCGCTACTACGAAAAATCCTGAGCTTTCACAAAAGCTTTGCAATATAATGGCAGATGTCGCCCCAAATTTCCTTATACGAGTGGTTGGTGCTGGCTCAGTAGAAAAAATTGGCGAAGCAAAATTATATGACAGCCAAGTTTCACCTAATGTGACCAAAAATACAGCTTTAGGTGCAATAGCCGGTCTATTGATTGCTATTCTTATCGTATTTATTATAGATTTCTTTGACAATTCCATAAAGGATACAAGTGAACTTCAGGAACGTTTAAATAAGCCTATTCTCGGTGAAATCTCTCATATTGGCGGAAAAACCAAGAAAAAAGATATTGGAAAATCAAGCGACAGAAGGCAAAAGCTTATTAACAATAATAATAATATTCCTTTTAATATAATTGAAAACTATAAATCTATGCGTACAAATGTTATGTTTTCACTTTCGACAGCAGAAAATAAAATTCTTGCCGTGACAAGTTCTTTGCCATCAGAAGGCAAGTCGGTTACGGTAGCCAATCTTGCTGTAACTATGGCTGAGGCTGATAAGAAAATACTTCTTATTGATGGAGATATGCGCAAACCTGTTCAACATAAGAACTTTAAACTGCAAAACAAAAAAGGTCTTTCAACAATTCTTTCAGGCGAAAATATATTTGAAAAATGTGTAAACCGTAATGCAGCTAAAAATCTTGACGTTTTGACTTCAGGAGTTGTTCCACCAAATCCATCTGAGTTACTTGCTTCAAAAAATATGCACAGCCTTATTGATAAAATTAAATCGCAATATGATTATATACTTATTGATACGCCGCCAATTCTTCAAATGACTGATGTCATTGGCATTTCAGATATAATTGCTGGTGTTGCTGTTGTTGTTTCATATGGCAAAACTAATTATTACGAGATTCAAGAGGTTCAGAAAAAACTTGAACTTGGCAATTGCAATCTTACCGGCTTTATTTTAAATAACATAACAATCGGCAGCAGTAGCAGCTATGGCTATAGGTATAGCTACAAATATGGATATAAGTATGGATATAAATATAAATACTATTCTCAGAACTATAAATATGAACAGGCAAAAGAGGATAATGATAATATCAAAGAATCGGGTGATACCAAATAATGAGCTCACTTACTGACATTCACTCTCATATTCTTCCATTTATGGACGATGGAGCGGATTCTGTCGAAATGTCCATTCATATGCTCGAAATTATGAAGGAACAGGGTGTTGAAAGAGTAGTAGCTACTCCACATTTTTATCCTCATAAGGAGAAAAATGTAAAATCATTTTTGGAAAAACGCCAAAATTCTTACGAAAAATTAATGTCTTCTGATCCTCCAATTTCTGACATATTGTTAGGTGCAGAAGTTTCAGTTGAAAAAGATATTTCCGATCTGGAAAATATTAATTTGCTTGCAATACAAAATACAGACCTTTTTCTTTTTGAATTGCAGTATAAATCATTTTCTGATTGGATGCTCGAAGAAATAGATAATATTTCTACAGCCTATAAGTTGACTTCAGTTATCGCTCACATACATAGATATATTCCTTTTTACACAAAGCCAGACTTTGAAAAGGTTTTGCAGTCAGATTCTGTGTTTCAAGTGAATGCTGAGGCTTTTGGCAATTTTAGAGAATCTCATTTTGTCAAAAAGCTTATTAAAAATGATTTTCCATTGGCTTTTGGAAGTGATTCTCATAATCTCTCTGATCGTAAACCAAATTGGAGTTTGCTAAAAAAGAAATTAAACCAAAGCGAAATTGATAAGGCTATGGCACTATTTGAAAGTCATTTGAAGTAACTTATTACAAAACAATAATTTGATTTTTAATCAGAAATTTCAAACTAAATTAAAGCCTCAAAGAAAATGAAACAGAGATCGCTTAAAAAGTCCTACTCATTTTTTGGAAACAAATACAGTAAATTGCGGTGAAGTTGAGGTTTGTTCGGCGTTCATCGCTACAATGATAAATACTATTTGGAGGACGTATATGAAAATACCTTTTAGCCCACCTGACATTACACAGGCAGAAATTGATGAAGTAGTAGACGCACTTGAATCAGGATGGATAACAACAGGTCCAAAGGTGAAACAGCTTGAGGAACAGGTGGCGAAACGCTGTGGAACATCTAAGGCTGTCTGTCTTAATTCCAACACAGCTTGTTCTGAGATGACTCTCAGAATTCTTGGCGTGGGTCCCGGCGATGAAGTTATCGTTCCTGCCTATACATATACGGCAAGCGCTTCTGTAGTTGATCATGTTGGTGCAAAACTTGTCTTAATCGATTGCGAACATGGAAAATTCACAATGAACTATGATAAGTTAGAAAATGCTATAACTGAGAGAACGAAAGTCATCATTCCAGTTGATCTGTTTGGTATTCCGTGTGATTATGACTGCATCTTTGATATAGTAGAGCGAAAGAAACATCTTTTTCACCCTTCAAATGATATTCAGGCTGCTTTTGGTCGTGTTATCGTCATGGCTGACGCTGCTCATGCTTTCGGTGCTACTTGGCACGGTGAAACAGTTGGCTCTATTGCAGACTTCACTAATTTCAGTTTTCATGCAGTCAAAAATCTAACCACAGCCGAGGGTGGTGCTGTAACCTGGAGAGATATCCCAAGCGTGGATAACTGTGAGTTATATAAGCTGTATCAGTTGCACTCTCTACATGGTCAAAGCAAGGATGCTCTTGCCAAGATGAAACTCGGTTCTTGGGAATATGATATCGTTGATTTGTGGTACAAGTGTAATATGACTGATGTTCATGCAGCAATTGGATTGGCTCAGAGCAGAAGATACGATGAGATGTTGGCAAGGAGAAAGCAGATCATATATCGTTATAATGAAGAACTGTCTGGTTTAGGCATCACTCCTGTAGTTCACTTTACCGATGAATATAGTTCTTCCGGTCATCTTTATATTACCAGATTGGACGGTTGTACGGCTGAACAGAGAAACGAGTTCATCAAGGCTATGGCAGAAATGGGTGTAGCGACTAATGTCCACTACAAGCCTCTGCCAATGCACACAGGATATCAAAAGCTTGGGTTTAAGATTGATAATTTCCCGGAAGCATATAAAATGTTTGAAAATGAGGTCACATTACCTTTGCATACTTGTCTGACAGATGAGCAGGTGGAATATGTGATTGAGTGTGCGAAGAAAGCGATAGTAAAAGCAAAGAAAGCGTTGGATTTAAATGAAATTAAACTCAAAACAGTGGTATAAGCTTCCTGAGTGGGATGATCTTCCGAAGTTCATGAGAAACGATGAGATTAAGCTGTATTATAATGTTTTGAAGAAGAGAAAAGTTTCATTATACCTAAAACGTGCGTTTGATTTCTCTGTTGCTGCGGTGATGCTTACTGTGTTATCTATTCCTATGGCTGTTATTGCAGTTGGTATCAAGCTGGATACACCTGGTCCTGTGTTTTATAAGCAGGAGCGAATAACAACATATGGTAGGAAGTTCCGCATTCACAAGTTCCGCACAATGGTCGACAATGCTGAGAAGCTCGGCACCAGTGTTACGGTTAACAATGACAAGCGTATCACCAAAATGGGGCAGCGGCTCAGAGATTTAAGGTTGGACGAGCTTCCGCAGCTTATAGATGTGTTGCAAGGTAATATGAGCTTCGTTGGCACAAGACCTGAGGCTGTTAAGTATGTGAAACAGTACACATCTGAGATGTTTGCTACTCTCCTGCTACCGGCTGGCATTACAAGTGAGGCTTGCATCCGGTACAAGGAAGAGTATAAGCTTCTTGATGCGGCAGATGATGTTGACAAGGTTTATGTTGAAGAAGTACTTCCAGCTAAGATGGTGTGGAATTTGGAATCTGTGAGAAGGTTTAGATTCTTACGAGAAATATTGACGATGTTCAGAACTGTATTTGCTGTTCTGGGCAAGGATTACAACTAATATTTTTAAAGATAAAACATTTGATAATAAATTTTAAGGAGATTAATAATATGTGCTATGAGCACAGTCTGAAAAATAAAAAAATTCTATTTTTCTGCCAGTTCTTTTTTGATTATGAAACAAAAATATTAAAAAAGATGCAAGAGATGGGTGCAGATGTTCTTTTATACAATGAAATGTCAGTAAATAGTTCTATTGAAAGAGCAATGTTAAAATTATCGCCGAATCTATTCAAAAGAAAGACAGAAGAATATTATAATAGTATACTAAACAAAATAGAAAATAAATCGTTTGATTATGTTTTATTTATTGATTGTGAAATGCCCACAATAAGTGTGCTTAAAAATTTTAGATTGAAATTTAAAAAGGCCAAGTTTTGTTTGCATTTGTGGGATTCATTGAATAACCTTAAAGGGGTAAACGAAAAATTTAAGTTCTTTGATTATATAACATCTTTCGATAAGCAAGATGCTAATAAATATCATATTGCGTTCCGCCCTTTATTTTTTTGTGATGAATTTAGAGCAAATAGCTCAACTGTTCCAATGAAATATAATCTTTCCTTTATTGGAACAATTCATTCTGATCGATTTAAAATTATAAAAAAAATAAATGATCAGATAGATGATTTCTATGTTTATCCATATTTGCAAAGTAAGTTTATATATTGGTTTTATAAGATTGTTAAGTCGGAATTTTGGGATACTCATATAACAGATTTCAAATTCAAGAAATTAAAAAGTGAAAAAATCAGTAAAATAGTGAATAAGTCAATTGCTGTCTTAGATATTCAACATCCAAATCAAACCGGACTTACTATGAGAACTTTGGAAATGATCGGAATGAAAAAGAAAATTATAACTACTAACATGAATATTATGTCTTATGATATCTACAATCAGAATAATATTTGTGTGATAGATAGAGATAATCCGATTATTCCTAAGAATTTTTTAAAGTCATCTTATGTGGATTTGGAAAAAGAGATTTATAATAATTATTCCATTAATCAATGGATTGTGGACGTGCTAGGAGTGAAAAAAAATGGATAAATACTCACCGTCAGAATTTATATCAAATTGCTTTAGCTTTTTAAGAACTAAACTCTTTTTTAGAGAATGTCGCTTTATTAGATTTCCTTTTTATATTCGTGGTAAGCAGTCTATGAAAGGGGCAGTTAATTTGACACTTGGTCGCTTTTGTCGATTCGAGTTGGATGGGAAGCACAAAACACTTAGTATAGGTAAGAATTGTGAAATGGGTGATATGACTCATATTGTTGCTCTTAATCATATCGAAATAGGGAATAATGTGTTGATTGCATCAAAGTGTTTTATTAGTGATACAAGTCATGGAATATATAAAGGTAAAATTCAAGATAGCCCCACTACTCCACCTAATAGTAGAAAGTTATATTCAACTTCTGTGAAAATAGGAAATAATGTTTGGATTGGAGAAAATGTAGTTATTCTTGCTGGAAGTGTTATAGGCGATGGATGTATTATTGGAGCAAATTCGGTAGTTAACAGTAATATTCCCTGTAATTCTTTGGCTGTAGGTGCACCAGCGAGGATAAAAAAAGTATTTGACGAAGATAGTAAAACTTGGGTAAGAGAAAGGTGATTTAAAATATGGATATATTGGTGGTGTCAGACGCTCATATATGGAAAACAGTAGATGGAAAATATTGGTGCAATACAGCTATGCACGGATATTCATTTTGGGAAAGATATTTGGGTGAATTTGATCGGGTTATTGTTGTTGCAAGAATAATGAATACAAGCACAAATTATGTTAAGAAAAGCAATTATGTGCGTGCAGATGGAACAGGAGTAATATTTTCAGCATTACCTTTTATACGTGGAATTAAAGGTTATGCTCTTCATTTTGGAAAAATGATTAGAGCAACCAAAAGAGCAGCACATCAAGATGGGTGTGCTTTGTTTAGATTGCCTTCAATCCCTGGATTTCTCATGCTACAACAATATATAAAAACGCATAAGCCATATGCCGTCGAAGTAGTAATTGATCCAGAAAATGAATATTCTGAAGTTCCTTTTCTTAAATGGCTATTTTGTAAAATGCTGAAAAAAGCTTGTAAGGAAGCAAACGGTGCATCTTATGTTACCAAGGACTACTTGCAAAAAAAATACCCTTCAAAAGCTAGAATACAAGGTAAAAACACAAATAAATATTTTGAAAGCTATTATTCTTCTATAGATTTAAAAAAAGAATTCTTTTACTACGATCGAAAGTATAAAGAAAAATATGATACATTAAATATTCTTCATATAGCTAATAGTATCAATAACGAAAATAAAGGTCACAGAGTTTTAATTGATATATGTCAAAAATTAAAAGAAAAAGGTATTAATGTGAATGTGACATTTGTGGGCTATGGAGATAAAGTTGGTGAATTTAAAGCATATGGTCGAAGTTTAGGCTTATCTGATTGTCTCCATTTTGTGGGCTATTTATCAAGTAAAGAAATAATACGAGAATATTTAATTAATTCGGACATATTTGTTTTTCCAACAAAAGCTGAAGGTTTGCCCAGAGTGTTACTTGAAGCAATGGCTACAGGGTTACCTTGTTTATCAACGAACGTTGATGGGATTCCTGAGATATTAGATTCAAAAGATATATTTGCACCTTTAGATGCCGATTCATTTGTAAATCGTATATTATATCTGATAAATAATCCATATGAATTAGAAATGATGGGAAAACGTAATATAGAAGTAGCAGAGAAATATGAATATACCCAATTAAAGGCAAGAAGAGACATTTTTTATAAGCACCTTAGGAATTTATGTGGTCATGATAAGTAGACGATATATGTTTTCAGTTTTTTGTAATGCTGCAATATTTAGTTTAGGAGACACTGAATAATGAATAATATTATCCTTTTCATTTGTTGTTTTGTGATTTTTGCTTATGAATATTATTCAAAGAAAAGTGATTTGTTAAGTCCGGCAGTACTCATTTCTATAGGTTTTACATTGAGTAGTTTGATTTTTTCATTAACCAATAGAACGTGGCATTACGTTATATCAGGTAGTACAATTATATGGATTTTGGTTTGTCTTGTCGCCTTTAACTTAGGGTGTCGATTCACTCAAATAATTAAAATAGAAAACACAAATCGAAAATATTATACAATTGAATCACGTGACTTATCTAATTTGGTATTCGGAATTCTAATTATTGTAGAAATCATTTATATAATACTTAGGTATTACAGTATTATTTCTGTAACAGGAACATTTAGTTTAACTGAAAACGCTCTGAAAAAGTACAATATAGCAAGCAAAGGAAACATAGCATTTGATCTTCCGTTAAAAATACTTTCAGCTGTAGTGAGTATAATCGGAGTCTATGCAGCGGTTTTTTTTGTTAATGCAACAAAAAAGAAATCTTTAAGTAAAATAAAGCCATTGATGTTGTTAATTTGCTATGCAGTTTCTACGGTTCTTTCAAGTTCTAGAATTGAAATTATTTATTCACTAATATATCTTGCTGTATTTTCAATTCTTTTATATTCTAGCAAACAGAATTATAGAATCACGATTAAAACACTTTGTTTGTTTTCAATTGGTGCATTTTTATTAGGACGTACGTTCTTTTTGCTGGGCTATTTGACTGGAAAGTCTCAGATTCAAGTGAATTTCTTTGATAATATGGCAATATATGGCGGTTCATCTATTGGTGCGTTTGATCATTATTTAAAACGAATGGTTGACACAACGGATAACGTTTTCACATTAAGCTTTAAAGGTATTTATACTTTGTTATCATATTTAGGAGTTGACATTAATCGAACTGCTACAGATACAATTGGCTTTGTTCAACTGGGGGATATGCAGCATACTACTAATGTTTATACCTGTTTAATGGTTGTATTTCATGATTATGGATATTTTGGAGCACCTTTCGTAATGTTTGTTCAAGGGTGTTTTTATCAATATTTATATATAAAGGCAAAAATGCCAAGAGAGTCCGTGTTTTCAGTTTGGACTATAATATATGTATATGTATCGCCTTTTATTATTTTATCATCTATTACAGATCGCTTTTTTACACAAATATTTACAATTTCATCAATCGTATCATTTATTACAATGTCAATTATAAATTTAACGTTATTACGTTATGAAAATAAAGTAACAGGAGAAAGCAATGAAAGATTGGAATTATAATTATGTGATATTAGGCTCAAACGACGAATTATATAAGGTATCTTATGCTGAATTGAAAAAATATGAAAATGTTTATTGCATAATGGATTATTTGGATACTGATAATTCGTTTCTTAAAGCAATTTTTCGTGTGCATTCTTCAGCTAAAATGAATAAAACTATAAAATTTCCATTTCAATCAATTTGGAATCATTTGATTTTTCAGCATAAGTTTTCGAATAGCAAGCCTATTTGCTTTTTGTTTTTCTCGCGAAATCAGCTTTGTAATTTAGAAGTTATAAAATACCTTAGAACCAATTATCCAAATTGTAGATGCGTTGCTTTTTGGCAAGATTTGGCAAAGTATTGCCCTACAAGAGATTTTGATAAGTTAGTGAATGGTGGGTTAGATTTATGCCTTTCATTTGATTTTGATGACGCCAAAAAATATAAAATGGAATACTATCCTTTAGTTTATTCTCCGATAGGTTCAATTGAACCTTTTAGTACAGAAAAAAATGATGTTTATTTTGTAGGTAAGGCTAAGGATCGTTTATCGACGATAATAGACGCTTTTGAAGTGTTAGAAGGAGCGGGATTAAAATGTGATTTTAATATCACTGGGGTTTCACCTGAACATCAGTTACATAAGGATAAGATAAACTATTACGGTTCTATGCCTTACATTGAAAATCTTAGACATATATTATCAGCAAATTGTATTTTTGAAGTTATGCAAGGTGGTGGAAAAGGATTTACTTTAAGGTATGGTGAGGCAATTATGTATAACAAAAAGATCATTACCAATAATCAAGAAGTAATAAATGCACCATTCTATTCAAAAGATAAAGTTCATGTGTTTCAAAATGCAATGGAAATTGATACAACATTTCCAAAATTAGAACCTATTGAAGTTGATTATGACTTTAAGGAGAAAATTCTTCCAAGTAATTTGTTGACATTTATTGACTCAAAATTAAAGTGAGCAGGAGAAAATGCTGTTATGAGTGATGTTTTAGTTTCTGTGTGGTGTGCGACTTATAATCATAAAAATTATATAAGAGATGCACTTGAAGGCTTTGTAAGGCAAAAAACTAATTTTCGTTATGAAGTTATTATTCATGATGATGCATCAACGGACGGTACGCAGGAAATCATCGAGAAGTATCATCAACAATATCCAAATATCTTTGTTCCAATCTATGAAAAAGAAAATGTATATTCTAAAGGAATTAATTCTTTCAATTCTGTTGGTATTTCTTATGTAAGAGGAAAATATGTTGCACTATGTGAAGGAGATGATTTTTGGATTGATGAATATAAGCTCCAAAAACAGGTAGATTTTTTGGAAAGCCACCCAGACTATAGTATGTGCTGTCATGCAGGTTATTATGTTGATGAGAGTGGATATAAACTTCCTGGGGCATTCAAAACTTTCGATAGTGATTGTACAGTTGATACAGATGCATTAATAAAGAAGTGGATTTGTCCAACTGCTTCAATTGTTTACAATTTTGGAAAGTATATGGATAACCGTTTTCCACCTTTGAAAAATGCTCCTTGTGGGGATTATCCTAAAATTATTAATTTTTCTATATATGGGAAATTATACTTTTTTTCTTCTATATGGAGCGCATATAGAATTAGTAATTCTTCAGTTTCAGCGAAATGGCGA
>JALCDN010000008.1 GCA_022641595.1 Ruminococcus sp.
ATAAATCACTCCTATATTGTATAAGTTTTTCTCAATTACTCTTAATATAATTATACAATATTTGAGATTTTTGTCAAGAGGTTTTGAAGTTTTTTTCAAAATACCATTGATTTTTGTTAATTTTCTACATTTTACAGAGGTCATTTTCGGTAAGCTGAAGTACACCGGCATCTTTAAATGCTTTTGAAGCCTTTTCATTGTCATCGACTCGCAATATAATTGACGCCTTATTATCCGACTTGCTTAAAAAAGCATACATATACTCGATATCGACGTTTTCTTCGGCAAGAACGTCCATAACCCTGCTAAGGCAGCCGGGTTCATCGTCAATTTCTACGGCAACAACTTCGGTCACTGCTACTGTGCAATTCTCGTCCCTTAGCTTGCTGCAAGCCTTGTCAGTATTATCAACGATAAGGCGAAGTATGCCAAAATCTTTTGTATCGGCGATAGAAAGTGCACGAATGTCGATACCACTGTCTCTGATTATTCTGATTATTGACGAAAGTCTGCCCTGTTTGTTTTCAACAAAAACGGAAATCTGTCTTATACTGTTCATAATATTATCCTCCTTAATAAGGCTTAGTGAAGCTTTCGTCTGTCTATGACGTGAACAGCTTTTCCTTCTACTCGAGGAATTGTTTTTGGCTCAACAAGGGTAATTTTAGCTCCAATGCCGAGGGTTGATTCAACTGCAAGCTTTATTGCGTGTTCTTCCTGCTCGAGGCTTTTTATGGTATCAGAGAACATTTCAGGTGTGATTTCAACCTGAATTTCAAATGTATCCGTATTATTTTCACGGTCAACTATCAGCTGGTAGTAAGGAGCGGTATTTCCAAGCTGCAAAAGAACACTCTCAACCTGTGATGGGAATACGTTTACTCCTCGGATAATAAGCATATCATCACTTCTGCCGGCAGGCTTTTTCATTTTTATCAAAGTACGTCCGCAACTGCATTTCTCACGGCTGAGAATACCGATATCACGGGTTCTGTATCTCAGAAGCGGGAACGCTTCCTTTGTAATACAAGTGAATACAAGCTCACCCTGTGAACCTTCCGGAAGTACCTCTCCTGTATCAGGGTCAATAATTTCCGGAATGAAGTTGTCCTCGTTTATGTGCATACCTGTCTGTTCGCTGCACTCAAATGCAACGCCTGGTCCGATAATTTCAGTAAGACCATAGATATCCATAGCCTTACAGCCAAGCTTGTCCTGAATTTCGGTACGCATTTCCTCAGTCCAAGGTTCTGCACCGAAAAGTCCGCCTTTGAGCTTTATATCGTCCTTAGTAAGTCCCATTTCCTGCATAGTTTCGGCAATAAACAGGGCATACGAAGGTGTACAGCATATGTATGTTGAGCCGAGGTCACGAAGAATATTTATTTGACGTTTGGTGTTTCCTGTTGAAACAGGAATAACTGTCATTCCGACTTTTTCAGCACCGCCGTGTATTCCGAGACCTCCGGTAAAAAGACCGTATCCGTATGAAACGTGCATAAAATCGCTTTTATCGGCACCTGCCGCAGTCAAAGCTCTTGCACAGCATTCAGACCATGTATCGAGGTCTTTTTGCGTATATCCAACAACTATTTGCTTGCCTGTTGTACCGCTTGAAGCGTGAACCCTGACAACTCTGTCCATAGGTACTGCAAAGAGACCATAAGGATATGTATCACGAAGATCCTGCTTACAGGTAAACGGTAGTTTATACAAATCGTTTACGGAATTGATATCCTCCGGTTTAACGCCTGCTGCATCCATTCTTTCACGATATACCGGCACATTTTCGTAGACGTGTCTGACAGTCTGAGAAAGTCGGAAGCTTTGGAGGGACTTCATTTCGCTGAGAGTAGCACACTCCATAGACTTATTCCAATATTTTTCCATTGGTAAGACCTCCAATAAATATATAAATTCAGAAGTCCGTTCAATTTAGTATCAATCAGCGAACGGAATTTCTGCCAAGTTCAAAAGCAGTTTTATTAAGCTCAAGGAATTTTGATGGAACACATTGTTCTACAGCATTATGCCAAAGTTTTACGTCGAAGTCCATTTTTGTTGAAACAACTCCCATAAGAACAACGTTTGAAGCCTTTGCACTTCCTGCTTTTTCGGCAAGAGAAAGTGCGTCAACAGAGGTAACGTCGGCGCCGAGATTTTCAAGCTTTTCCACGATATTTTCAGGGTAAGTTGCTGAACCTGTAATTACGGGCATCGGGTCAATTTTCTGAACAGATGTAATAAGGTGTCCGCCTTTTTTAAGATATGGAAGCCATCTTGCGGCTTCGAGCTGTTCAAAGCAGATAATTGCATCTGCCTCACCTTTTTCAATGACAGGTGAGCAGACTGCATCGCCATATTTGACATATGTGACAACAGAACCGCCACGCTGTGACATTCCGTGAACCTCGCTGACCTTAACGTCAAAGCCCTGAGCAAGAAGAACATTGCCGAGAAGTCTGGAAGCAAGTAGTGAACCCTGACCTCCGACACCTACTATCATTATAGATTTAGTTTTCATTATATAACACACCTCAAAAATTATTTAATATCATTATAGCATAGCAATAAGTGATTATTTATCCTCATTATCGGAATCCGGCAGTGAAATCGGAAATAAGTCCTGCATCTGAGCGTCATCATCATCGTAAACATATTTTTCACGCTGAGTCTCAAGAAATTTTTTTTCGATAATATTTTTCTCCTCAAGATGCTCTTTCATAGCCTCTGCCATAATAGTTTTTGTTTTCATCTCATCATCGTCTGCCTCTACATCGTCAATAGTGTCAAGAACGTCTGATGAAGCATCGGCAATCTCATTCCACATAAGTCCATGCTTTCTTCTTTGCAGCATATCGGATAAGATTTCGTCAACAAAGCCCAAAAAATCACCTCTTATTATTTTCTGAATGCTATTGTAATGTCACCGTCGATGAAACCTACTCCGACTGCCGAAACAGATTTCAGTTTATCAGAAAGCTGACCGTCTTTAAGGTACTGTTCAACGAGACCGCATACAAATTCGAGTCCACGCTTGTGGTCTGCATTTTTTTCGTCAGAGTGGTCGATATAGAAGATGTCTTCCTCGGACGAAAATACTTCCGAGCAAGCCCAGTCGTCATCGTCCTCAGTAAATGTATCCGATGCAATAAGCTGAACGCCGTAAGACTCGTCTTCCTCATCGTATATATTGAAATTGAAAGCAACTGCTTTTTCAGAAATATCATTTGCAAGGATATTGTTTAGCCATTTTTCAAATTCAGAATAAATTTCCACAAAATCACCTCGTAAATTTATTGTGTCGCATATTTTGTACGCAAACGGATTCAGGCTGAAACGCAAGTGGATTTTCTAAGAAATTCTCAGGCTTGCCAGTCTCATACCAAGCTTTACGCCGATACAGCAGCCTGTAATGCTCACAAATGCGTAAAGCAAAGCAAGCGGCATTTTATTTTTTTCGCCAAGTGAAACAGTTTCGAGAGCAAACGTAGAAAACGTTGTAAATCCGCCACATATTCCTGTTTTAAGAAACAGAATCAGATACGGATTTACTGTTTTCGCCGAAGCAATCCCTGAAATTATGCCTATTGCAAAAGCTCCCACAAGGTTGACTATGAGCGTCATAAACGGAAAGTCCGATTTAAAGTGGATAAGACAGAGCAAATATCGCAGTGTCGCTCCAACAGCACCTCCGAGTGCGACAAAAGCAACTTTATACATAATTTATAATTTATTCGGTAATAGCGTCAAATTTGCACATTTCACGGCAAATTCCACAGCCTACGCACTGAGTATGGTCAATAACAGCCTTTCCGTTCTTCATAGAAATTGCAGGACAGCCAAGCTTCATACACATTTTACAGCTGCGGCATTTATCGGCATTTGTTTTCAGTGCAGGCTTATGCTTAACGTATTTCAGAAGTGCGCACGGACGTCTTGAAATAATTACTGACGGCTCAGCTATTTCAAGTTCTTCTCTGATTGCCTTTTCGGTTTCTGCAAGGCAGTAAGGATCAACGACTCTTACACGCTTTATACCGATTGCGTGGCAAAGCTCCTCAAGATTTACTGCGGCAGCAGGATCTCCTTTAAGGTTCTTACCAGTTGTCGGGTTCTGCTGATGACCTGTCATACCTGTAATTGAGTTGTCAAGTATAATTACAGTAGAATTTGTAGCGTTATAGGCAATATTTACAAGTCCCGTCATACCACTGTGCATAAAGGTTGAGTCACCGATAACAGCAACGCTGTGTTTTTCGGCTTCCGCACCACGAGCCTTGTTGAAGCCGTGAAGTGCTGAAATTGACGCTCCCATACAAATTGTTGTGTCCATAGCACAAAGAGGTGCGGCGGCACCAAGAGTATAACAGCCAATATCACCCGAAACCATAACTCCAAGCTTTGAAAGGCAATAGAACAAGCCTCTGTGAGGGCAGCCTGCACACATTACTGGCGGACGGTTCGGAACATTTTCAGTAAACGAAGTTGTATCAATTGTAACTCCGAGAATTTTTTCAGCAACGATAGCCTGTGAAATTTCGCCTATATAGCCGAAAAGTTCCTTGCCGATTATGTTGTTTACGCCAATTTTACGGCAGTGAGTTTCAATAATATCGTCAAGTTCTTCGATAATATAGACCTTTTCGTATTTTGAAGCAAAATTCTGAATCAGCTTTACGGGCAGTGGATTTACTGTACCAAGCTTTAGAATTGATGCTCTTTCGCCAAGAGCTTCCTTAGCGTACTGATATGAAATACCGCTTGTAATAACTCCAAATTCAGCCGTCTGAGAAATTTCGACACGGTTAAGAGGAGAAACCTCGGCATATTCCCTGAGCTTTTCGAGACGCTCTTCAACAACAACGTGTCTTCCCTTTGCAAAGGCAGGCATCATAACGTATTTCTGAGGATTTTTCTTATATTCTATAAGTTCTCTTTCCTGTCTGTCGCAAAGCTCTACACTGCTCTGTGAGTGAGAAACTCTTGTGGAAAGACGTACAATTACAGGTGTATCAAATTTTTCAGACAAATCGAATGCTGTCTTTGTAAATTCCTTGCATTCAGATGAATCAGATGGTTCAAGCATAAGAACCTTTGATGCAATTGCGTGATGACGGCTATCCTGTTCATTCTGTGACGAGTGCATTCCGGGGTCATCGGCAACAGCGATTACCATACCGCCTGTAACTCCGGTATAAGCGGCAGTATAGAGTGGGTCAGCGGCGACGTTGAGTCCAACGTGCTTCATACCGCAAAAGCTTCTTGCACCTGCGATTGATGCACCGATAGCTGTTTCCATTGCAACCTTTTCATTTGGAGCCCATTCTGCGTACATTTCGTCATATTTTGCGGCACTTTCAGTAATTTCGGTAGAAGGAGTTCCCGGGTAGCTTGAAACGACTCTGCATCCGGCTTCGTAAAGACCTCTTGCGAAAGCTTCATTTCCGAGCATAAGTTTCTTCATTTAAAAAATCCTTTCGTTAATAAAGTAAAAGCGAGCCTGCACTGCAAGCAAGCAATATTATCATGATTCAGAAGTTGCAGCAATTGGCATTATACATAAAGGCACAAAAGATATGTGCTGCAACTTATCATATACAGCTTTCAAAGCGTCATAAATTCTGTGAAAGCCAGACTGCAACTGCGTCCTCGTTATTTGAGCCGATAACACAGTCGGCAAGTTCTTTTAGACGCTTGTCGGCATTGCTCACGGCAATTTTGTAATCACAAGCGTTAAACATCGGTATATCATTGAGATTATCGCCGAAACAGATGATTTTATCAAAGTGAAAGTTTTTTCTGAGATAATCGACTCCATTGAATTTTGACGCTTTATCGGAAAATATTTCGAGATACCAGATATTGCTTGAATATATATCCTTATAAAATTCAAAACGTATTCCGTCGATGAGTGAAATCTGCTGTCTTACCTTGTCAAGCTTTTCAAATGAATCAAGAAGTGTAAAATAGACTACATTTTCCGAGCAAGAATCCGAAAATCGTGAAACCTTACAGAATTGCTTGTCGTATTTATATTTTCTCACATTGTAAAAGTTTTCCATAGAAGGCGAATCAAGTTCAGTATATTCGCAAAAGAGACTGTTGCCGCATATTTTGTACATAAATCCATTCTGACCAAGACTTTCAAGAACTGACGCTATACGGGCAGAATTTTCTGGTGATATGTACTCATTTCTTATATATTGGCAATTTTTGGCATCAAATATGCTGACGCCATTCATCAGTACGCACGGAACATTGACTCTTATTGATTTGGTAAGAGGTACAACTGATGCAGCAGTTCTTGCGGTAGCGAATGTAAAGAAAATTCCGCCGTCAATGGAATTATTGAGCAAGTCGGCTGATTTTTCAGATATCTTTGCCTGAGAGTTGAACAGCGTACCGTCAAGGTCGGAAATAAACAATTGTCTCATCATAATAAGTTCTCACAAAACTATGAGAATTCCTTTCGCTGATAAAAATTATCATTCAATAATTATATCACATTTAAAAAGTAATGTACAGAAGTGCAAAAATGTTTGTGCATTTTTAGCGTTTCAGGTTTATTTTAGCTGTACTTTTTGACATTTATCACAATCTATTTATCATCTGACAAAAGAGCAACCGCATGAGCCGAGATTCCGAGAAGCTGACCTGTAAAACCCAGCTTTTCCTCCGTTGTCGCCTTAACGCTTATCTGAGAAATGTCACAATTGCAGGCATTGGCGATATTTCGTCTCATTTGTTCTATATAAGAAGCAAGTTTCGGTTTCTGAGCTATAACCGTTGCATCAATATTATTAATTTTCCAGCCTTTTTCATTTATAATTGTGAAAACACGTTTCAACAGCATAATACTGTCAGCACCGCTATATTCGGGGTCATTGTCAGGAAAATGCTTTCCGATATCGCCAAGTGCAAGTGCGCCCAGAAGTGCGTCCATTACGGCGTGAGTCAGAACATCTGCATCGGAATGTCCAAGCAGTCCCATATCGTGCGGAATTTCCACTCCGCCTATTATAAGCTTTCTGTCCTCAACAAGCTTATGTACATCGTAACCATGACCTATTCTTATCATATTAACCTCCACATCAAAAGACCTCAATCTTCTTACATTATACCACACATAATCATTCAAATCAAGGGCATCTGCCCAAACCACATTTCTTCATAAAAAAATTTCCGGAAATTTTTAAAAGTCCTTGACAAGCTTGAATTTTTCAAGTATAATATATAGGTATCCTTGCTCACAGTAGGTTGTGAGCGAAATCCAAAAGGAGGTGTATTTAAATGGCAAAGGTATCTGCTAAATATGAGGTTATGACTGTTTACAGTCTCAAGGACGGCGAAGAGGCTCTCAAGGCTCTCCTCGACAAGTTTAAGGCTACCATCGAAAAGCACGCTGAAGCTGTCGAAATCAACGAGGACTGGGGCAAGCGCAAGCTCGCATACCCTATCAACGATGAAACAGAAGGCTACTACGTTATCTACAAATTCGAGTCTAAGCCTGACTACCCTGCTGAACTCTCAAGACGCTTTAATATCACTGACGGCGTTCTTCGTTCACTCGTTACTGTTGACTAATCGAATTTCCATCTTTTAAGGAGTAGGTCAGATGAACAAAGTTATTCTTATGGGCAGGCTTACTGCTGACCCCGATCTCAGACAAACTACCAGCGGTATCGCTTCGTGCCGTTTCACTATTGCTGTGAATCGCCGCTTTACCGACAAAAATACCGGTGAAAGACAAGCCGATTTTATCTCCTGCACAGCTTGGCGTCAAACCGCAGAATTTATCAGCCGCTACTTCAAAAAAGGCAGTATGATCTGCGTTGAAGGCACTTTACGTACAGGCAGCTATACGGATAAAAAATATTCAGACGTTACTCACTATACTACTGACGTTTTAGTCGATAATGCCGAATTTACCGGTTCTAAATCTGATTCTCAGGGCGGTAACGCTAATTATTCTGCTCCGTCAAATAATAATTACAACTACCAAGCTCCTGCCCCTTCGCAGACTGCTCCCGCTTCGGCTCAGCCTGCACCTTCAAACGACTCTCTCTCTTTCGGAGACCTGGGCGACTTTGAGGAAATTCTCGGCGACGGCGACGTTCCGTTCTAACTCTATATTTATAAGGAGGTTTATGTCATGGATAAGGAAAGAAATCCTCGTGGTGCTAAAAGACCACGCAAAAAGGTTTGTATGTTCTGTGTTGACAGAGTTGAAAAAATCGACTATAAGGATCTTGCAAAGCTCAGAAAATGTATGACTGACAGAGCTAAGATTCTGCCAAGACGTGTTACAGGTACTTGTGCTTTTCATCAGCGTGAACTCACTGCTGCTATAAAGAGAGCAAGATTTATCGCTTTACTTCCATATGTAAGCGAATAATTACAGAAACTACATTTCTTTGTCGTTTTCTGCTGCCAATAAATACTCCGTTTGCTTTGCAGACAGATGTATATTGCGTTAGATTTTAAATTAAAAAAATCAGGGAGGTTTTTAAACCTCCCTTTTTTTGTGCCTGACGGCATCACCAGACACTTTTGATTAATCGGACATCGCTACGGCATTCTTACTGCCGCTTCTGAATAATAATGTTATACACCATACCGCAGATACTGCTACAAGTATATAAAGCACTCTGCTAATCAGTGTACCGCTACCGCCAAACAACCATGCAATTATGTCAAGCCGGAATATTCCGACAAGACCCCAGTTTATTCCACCAACTATCAGCAGAATAAGTGCAAGCTTGTCCCACATAGTAACACCTCTTTCAGTGTATTTCAGGACACCGCTTATTTTCTTACCAAAATTACAGCATACGTCATAAATTTCGATACTTTATAAAATCCAATGCCGTGAATATCGGCAAATAGTAAGCAACAAAGATATTTGTCGTTTACTATAATTTCATCATCGGCAGTGCCCTGACTATATTATTGCTGAAACAGGCTCTTTTATTCAAGAGATTTTAATAAATCATAATTTTATCAGAACATAAATCAATGCAGCAAGTTCGATTACAAAAATTGCAGGCAGACCTATGTAAAATTTTGGCTTTTTTGTCTTGTGATGCATAAGCTTCATTCCAAGTATTCCGCCAAATATTCCAAGTACAGAAACAAATATCAGCGTAGCCTCAGGAATACGCCACTCATTATTTATCGCCTTTTTCTTGTCTGCTGCAAAAAATGCAAACGATACAAAATTAAGTACCACATAAATCAGCAATACATATTTATACATTTCTGACATATTTTACCCCCCCAAGGCACAAAATCTGCTCTACTGCTTCAGAAGTTTTGCACATTCATCATATTCAGGGAAAATGCTGTTTAACTCCTTATAAAAAGCCGCCGTATGTCCACTATATTTATAGTGCATATATTCATGATAGTATACTGAATAAACACACTTTAACGGATAATCAGCAAGCTTTGTGCATATTGATATTTTGTGTTTGAAAGCATTGCAGCTTCCCCAAAGTGTCTTCATATACTTGATTGTTACGGTAGTAATTGGAATATTATAGCCTTTTCCCCGAAAATCTGCTGCTACTTCAGAATTTATTTTACTGAACACATCAAAGCACATATCTATTTTACAGTTTCTGAGAGCCACTTGCACATCTTCATAACGCTTCTCAAGTAAGTCATTTACCGTGAAAACGTTGCCGTCAAATTGTGCATAATTCCCAGACATTTTCTTGAATTCAACAGGATAAACCTTACCAAGATAATGTGTCTCATTTGGATTTTCTGCTCTTTTTGACGCTTTTTCAAGCATTCTGATTAGCTTTTCATAGTTCTTGTCAATAAAATCTTTTATTTGCAAATCAGTCACATTATAATTTGCCGACACATCTATTGTTCCGTCAGGCTTTGCTCTGAAATACATATTTTTTATATTTTTTCGAGTTACAATGTACTTGATTTCTTTTTTTTCGTTCATATTTCCGATACTCGCATTACAATCTGCATTTAAAGTCCTCATAGCTAAACTTTTTTATGATTTTGATTTCTCCGTTACTTTTCAGAATACCTATTGACGGAAGTGGCATTCCGTTGAAAGTGTTATTTTTTACCATAGTATAAATTGCCATATCATTAAATATCAGTTTATCACCGATTTTCAGTGGCTCATCAAAGGAATATTCGCCTATCATATCACCTGCAAGGCAAGTCTGGGAGCCTAATCGGTAGGCATATTTTTTCTCATTTGGGAGTCCTGAACCGTACAACGGCGGACGATACGGCATTTCGAGTACGTCAGGCATATGACAGGCTGCTGACGTATCAAGGATTGCTGTCATCATATCGCTTTGTGTTATATCGAGTACCTTTGTAATCAGATATCCTGCATTGAGTGCCACAGCCTCTCCGGGTTCAAGAAATACCTCAAGACCGTATTTTTCCTGCATACGTCTTATACACTTTTCAAGGCGTGCAATATCATAATCGTCCCGAGTTATGTGATGACCTCCGCCAAAATTTATCCATTGCATTTTATGAAAATATTCGCCGAATTTTTCCTCTGCCGCACAAATAGTTGATTCAAGGTCATCGGAATTTTGTTCACAGAGCGTATGAAAATGGAGTCCGCTGACTCCTTCGAGCTTTTCGGGAATAAAATCCTTCAGTCGGATTCCAAGGCGTGACTTTGGTGAGCAAGGGTCATATATTTCGTGTCCGGACTGTGTAGAAAATTCAGGATTTATCCTAAGTCCGACTTTTTTACCTGCAGCAAGTACTCTGTCACGATACTTGTCAAGCTGACTGAACGAATTGAAGATGATGTGTCCGCAATATGAAATTATTTCGTCGATTTCCTCGTCACGGTATGCAGCGGAAAAGACGTGATTCTCCTTGCCCATACACTCGTATCCGAGCCGTGCCTCATAGAGTCCGCTGCAAGCAGTTCCGCTGATATACTTACTTATCAGCGGATACATATGATAACACGAAAACGCTTTCTGAGCAAGCAGAATCTTTGCACCCGTACGTTTTTCGACTCCGTTAAGAATTTCGAGGTTGTGAATTAGCTTTGCCTCATCAATTATATAGCAGGGTGTATTTATATTTGTTATATCAAGCATTTCAGCCTCACAAATCAGTCCACAAGGTTCGGATTGAAGCTTTCCTGCCAAGGAAGTCCCCACTTATTCAGAGCGTCCATAAACGGATCAGGGTCAAATTCCTCGATATTATAGACGCCTGCTCTGTTCCACTTGCCTGTAAGAACCATCATTGCACCTATCATTGCAGGCACACCTGTTGTGTATGATATTGCCTGTGAACCGACTTCTCTGTAGCACTGCTGATGATCGCAGATATTATAAAGGTAATATGTTTTGTCCTTGCCGTCTTTTTTGCCTCTGAATATGCAGCCGATATTTGTTTTTCCGACTGTTCTTGGGCCAAGTGATGCAGGGTCGGGCAGAACTGCCTTTAAAAACTGAAGCGGCACTATTGGTCTGCCCTCGTACATTATAGGCTCAATTGAAGTCATTCCTACGTTTTCAAGGCATTTAAGATGTGTAAGATAGCTTTGTCCAAACGTCATAAAGAAACGTATTCTTTTGATTCCCTTAATATTCAGTGCAAGCGACTCAAGCTCCTCGTGATGAAGAAGATACATATCCTTCTTACCGACTCCCTCGAAATCGTAGACACGCTTTATTTCCATAGGTTCTGTTTCAACCCATTTTCCGTTCTCAATGTAGCTTCCCTTTGCGGAAACCTCACGAATATTGATTTCAGGATTAAAATTGGTTGCGAACGGGTAGCCGTGGTCACCGCCGTTGCAGTCGAGTATATCTATATAATTTATCTCATCAAATTCGTGCTTTATTGCATAAGCCGAAAATACTCCCGTAACTCCGGGGTCAAAGCCGCTTCCGAGAAGTGCTGTAATTCCTGCTTTTTCAAAGCGTTCACGATAAGCCCACTGCCACTTGTACTCAAATTTTGCTGTATCGAGTGGCTCGTAGTTTGCAGTATCGACGTAATGAGTTTTCGTTGCAAGGCAAGCGTCCATAATCGTGAGGTCCTGATAAGGAAGTGCAAGATTAAGCACAACATCGGGTTTATATGAATTTATAAGTGCAACAAGCTCATCAACGTTATCGGCATTTACCTGAGCGGTTTCAATTACCGTTTTTGTTGTTGGCTGAAGCTTTTCCTTAAGTTTATCGCACTTGGATTTTGTACGGCTTGCAATCATTATTCCCTCAAAAACATCGCTGTTCTGACAGCACTTGTGAATTGCTACGGACGCAACGCCTCCGCAGCCGATTATCATACATTTTTTCATTTTTAAATCCTCCGTTTACAGCTTCTCAGATTATGACAAAGCAAGAAGCAGTTCTCTTATAAGTTTGCAGGCAACAGCAGTTGAAACTCCACTCTGGTCATACTGGGGACTGAGTTCGTTCACGTCGCACGCAACCACATTAAGCTGTGAGCATACAGACGTTACTGCATTACGCAGCTCATTGAACGTAATTCCGCCTGCTTCAGGAGTTCCCGTACCCGGAAATACTGATGGATCAAGTACGTCAAGGTCTATTGTAAGGTAAACGTTTTTACCTTTAAGGTATTCTATAGTCTGAGCCAATCCGTTCAGATTGAACTTATTCATATATGTGTGGGCAGTTGCAAACCTGAATTCGTCTCGGTCACCGCTTCTGATGCCGAACTGGAAAATATGACCGTCACCAACAATCTCGTGACATCTTCTGAGTACGCAGGCGTGTGAAAGTTTTTGTCCGAGGTAATCGTTTCTCAGGTCTGCATGAGCGTCAAAATGAACGATATGGAGGTCCTCATAGGTATCTGCAACCGCCATAACCGAACCGAGTGTTACAAGATGCTCTCCACCTATCATAAACGGAAGCTTTCCGTCCCTGAGAATCTGTGCAGAACGTGAAGCAATATCGGCTATAACACGATTGGTACTTCCGAACGGCAATTCAAGGTCTCCGCTGTCAAAGTACGAAAAATCAAGCATATCCTTATCCTGATAAGGACTGTATGTTTCAATTCCGAAGCTGTCATTTCTGATAGCTGATGGTGCAAAGCGTGTGCCGGGACGAAAACTTGTTGTTCCATCAAAGCCTGCACCGAAAAGAACGATTGTGGCTTCATCATATTCGGCATCACAAGCTATAAAAGTCTGTACATTTTTATTCAACATCTCGCAGAAGCTCCTCAACATAATTTGGTAATGCAAATGAACCAATATGAAGTCTCGGATTGTAGTAATGTGTTTTGAGTCCGAGCATACTCCATTTTGTTCCGTTATAGTCATTTATCGGGTGATATTTTTTTGAAGCAAATCCGAAAAGCCAGTGTCCTGACGGATATGTCGGTATATGAGCCTGATACACCTTGCTTATCGGAAAGCTTTCGACAATTCTTTTATGTGAACGCTGCATAGCCGCAGCGTCCTCGGCGTAGAACGGACTTTCGTGCTGATTGACCATAATTCCATCATCTTTAAGTGCCTTGTAGCAGCTACCGTAAAACTCCTTTGTAAACAGTCCCTCACCGGGACCGAATGGGTCGGTTGAGTCAACGATAATAATATCGTACTCATTTTCGCAGCGTCTTATAAATTTAACGCCGTCCTCAAAGTAGAAATTTATTCTTGGGTCATCGAAGCTGCACGATGTTGTCGGAAGATACTTTTTACTTACCTCAACCACAAGCTCGTCAATTTCCACAAGGTCTATGCTTTCAATTGACGGATAGCGTGTAAGCTCACGGATAACTCCGCCGTCGCCAGCACCTATCACAAGTATTTTCTTAGGATTCGGATGTACTGCAACGGGTGTGTGGGTTATCATTTCGTGGTAAATAAATTCGTCTTTTTCTGTCAGCATCATATAGCCGTCAAGAGTAAGAAAGCGTCCGAATTCCTTTGAATCGAAGATGTCTATACGCTGAAACTCACTGTTTCCGCTGTAAAGCTGACGGTCAACCCTTATTGAAAATTTCACATTAGGCGTATGACGTTCCGTAAACCACAGTTCCATTAAATATCCTCCTTCAGCACGTTAAGTTTTTTAATATTGATGTCCTCTGTTCCTGTCATCTGGCAGCCCTTTTCCTTGGCATACTTTATATATTCAATAATATCGGCAGTAATAAGCTCACCCGGTGCAAGTATAGGTATTCCCGGAGGATAGCACATTACAAACTCGGTGCATATATGACCTGCTGCCTCATCAAGCGAAACAGCACGTTTATCGGCATAAAAAGCCATTCTCGGAGCTTTTGCAACTACAGGTGTAATATACTCCTGAGTCAGCATACCGCTGCCCTCTTTGCCAAAGCGTCTTCTGATTTCGGAAAGTGCACTTATAAGCCGTTCTATATCACGTTCCCTGTCGCCAACAGAGAGGTATGCAAGAATATTGCCGATATCGCCGAATTCTATCTGAATGTCATATTCATCTCTCAAGAGGTCATAGACCTCGATTCCTGCAAGTCCAACGGTAAGTGTGTGAACAGAAAGCTTTGAAATATCGAAATCAAAGATGCTGTCACCGTTAACAAGTTCTTTTGAGAAGGCATAATATCCGCCGATTGAATTGATTTCGGAGCGTGCATATTCTGCCATTTCTATTGTTTTGTCAAATATTTCCTTACCATTCAGAGCAAGCCTTTTGCGTGAAATATCAAGGCTTGTCAGCAAAAGATAAGATGCACTTGTAGTTTGGGTAAGGTTTATAATCTGTCGCATATAGTCGGGATTAATTCGTTTGCCCATAAGAAGAAATGAGCTTTGGGTGAGGCTTCCGCCTGATTTGTGCATACTTACCGATGCCATATCCGCACCTGCTGCCATAGCAGTTATTGGAAATCTGTCATTGAAATAGAAATGTGTTCCATGAGCTTCATCGACAAGCACAAGCATTCCCTTTGAATGTGCAAGCTCGGTAATGCGTTTAAGGTCGGAGCAGATGCCGTAATAGGTCGGATTATTGACAAGTACAGCCTTTGCATCGGGATTTTCTTCGATTGCCTTTTCTACGTCCGAAAGTGACATACCGAGGGCGATTCCGAGCTTATTATTAACATCGGGGTTTACATATACAGGTATTGCATCACAGATTATAAGTGCATTTATTGCACTTCTGTGGACATTTCTTGGCATAATAATCTTATCTCCGCTTTTGCAGGCATACATTATCATGCTTTGCACGGCAGAAGTAGTTCCGCCGACCATAAAAAAAGCATTTGCAGCCGAAAAGGCTTCAGCGGCGATTTCCTCGGCTTCCTTAATTACAGACACAGGGTGACAAAGGTTATCAAGCGGCTTCATTGAGTTGACATCGACGTCCATACAGCTTTTGCCGAGAAATCGAGTAAGCTCCGCATTGCCACGTCCACGTTTATGACCCGGCACATCGAACGGAACAACTCTCATTTCCTTGAATTTCTCAAGAGCCTCATAAATCGGGGCTTTATTCTGGTCAAGAGGCATTAATAAACATTCCTTCCGCTGAAAATTTCTATCATTTCACGTTTAAGAGCCGTACTTATTTCAAGTCTTTTGTAAGGCGGAAGCTCGTCAACATCGGTATTGAACAGATAGTTCTGCAAATAAAGCTCCTTTATAAGCATTTTTGTATGGAAAATATTAGCTTGATATACATTTATATCTACTGCATCGTATTTCATAAGTGTTTTTTTGTCTATGTAGTCCTGAATTGAGGTTATATCGTGATCTATAAACAGTTTTTCTCCGGAAATATTTCTTGTAAAGCCTCTTACCTTGTAGTCCATTGTAATTATATCCGAGTCAAAGCTTCCTATAAGGTAATCGAGTGCTGTAAGCGGAGTTATTTTTCCGCAGGTTGCGACATCGATATCGACTCTGAAAGTTGCAATGCTGTTATCCGGGTGAAATTCCGGATAAGTATGTACTGTTACATGGCTTTTGTCGAGATGGGCAATAGTTTCGTTGCCCTTGAAAGGAATCATTGTGTCATCGGCTATCAGGAAAGTTGCAGAAGCTCCCTGTGGGTCGTAGTCCTGACGTGAAATGCTCAGAACCTGAGCACCTATCATTTCTGTAAGGTGCGTCATTATATCTGTAATTCGTTCCGAATTATACTGTTCGTCAACATAGGCTATATAGTCCTGCTGTTCTTTTGGAGTTTTTGCATAGCAGACATCATATATATTGAAGCTCAGAGATTTTGTAAGGTTATTGAAACCATAGAGTTTAAGCTTACTTTCCATTTTACACCTCGTGATTACACAAAAATAATAGCACACAACAGTCCAAAACCATCATGTGCTATGATAACTCAATATACAGCCGTGAATGAATCAGCAGATAATCACAGCGAAAAAGCTTCATAAATTGGCTTCAGAGTCTATATAGCAAGAATACTTTTACTACTCTTATTGACCGTTTCACAAGTTGATGTGTGCGATGTACGCAAGAACTTTCAAACAAACTTATAAAATGTTATCGATAGTATCGAATCAATAAGGCAACAGAAGTTGCCAGCCGGGGATAATATTACCGGCAATCGGCATTTGACCAAGCTGTCCGTATGGCTGTAACTTCAATTAAAGAAATTGAAGTGGTCAACAATCATGCTTTAGAAAACCGAAGCTTTCAAATCTGCAAAAATTCATTATTTCCTTTGATTATATTAACACATTTCTCTCTTTTTGTCAAGTAAAATAAAAGTGAAATTTAGATTGTAAAACTCATATCACGTTTTTTATTCTGTTTATGGCGGTTTTCTCAAGACGGGAGACCTGAGCCTGAGAGATACCGATTTCGTTTGCAACCTCGACCTGAGTTTTCCCCTGAAGAAATCTGAGATTGAGGATACTTTTTTCACGTTCGCCGAGAGCTTTTATTGCATCTCTTATAAAAAGCTCGTCAAGACGGCTGTCAACGTCATTTTTATCGCTTATCTGGTCCATTATATATAATGTGTCTCCGGATTCGGAATATACAGGCTCGTATAGTGAAACTGGCTCGGTAATACTTTCGAGTGCTATCACGACGTCCTGACGCTTTGCTCCGATTTCGGCTGCAATTGCTTCTACTGTCGGTTCGTGCTGATTGCGGGTTACAAGCTTTTCTTTTGCCTGCAACGCTTTGTAAGCAAGGTCTCGAAGTGAACGGCTCACCTTTATCTGACTGTAATCCCTGAGATGCCGTCTCAGCTCTCCGCTTATCATTGGTACACAGTATGTCGAAAATCTTACCTCTTTTGTAAGGTCAAAATTATTTATCGCCTTTATAAGTCCCACTACACCTATCTGAAACAAGTCATCAATATCCTCTCCTCTGCCTGCAAATTTCTGAATGACGCTCAGTACAAGTCTCAGATTTCCGTTAATAAGCTTGTCCCTTGCTGCCTTGCTGCCTGTTTTCTGTATTTCCTTAAGAAGTTCGATTTTCTCATGTTCTTTAAGCACTGTCAGTTCAGTTGTGTTTATTCCTGATATTACAACTTTATTATATGCCATAGTAAGCTCCTTTCGGGAAATATGCCGCTTACTTATTATGGACATTTCTTTATCTTTAATACTATCAGCTTGTATAAAATTATTCTTGCAAATATTCAAAAATAGTTGAAACCAGCAAATATATATGCTATAATTAGAATAAAAATTTAAGTGAGTGTGGTTTTGATGATAAAAGAACTAATTCAACTTCAATACATAAATTTCGTTATGCTTTTTACTCTGTCAACCTTTCTTGTGTTCGGCTCATCTATTCCTAAAGTCAAAAAAGGCAGTTTCTCATCGCTGTAATTATTGCTTTTATTATGGCAGTTGAAAGCAGCGTCGAATTTATTTACGCAAATACAAGTCATACTCTCACTCTTAAAATATCTGCAAGCATCGGATATATTGTGAGTGCTCCTGTATTTTTACCAATAATTAAATTGTCCGAATCAGTTTCCGACAAAGTAATGAAATCCTTCTACTGCCTTTCAGGAACAAACGCTATACTCAGCATAATAAGTATCTTCAACGGCTGCATTTTTACATATAAACCAAATGGCGAATTTAAACTCGGTGCTATGAGTCCGTTTCCATATTGCATTTTCATTATTTACCTCTCAACAATCGTTATCGCATCTCTCAAAAAATACCGTGTCGGCATAAAAGATGAGGGACTGTTTCTTATTACGCTCTCAGGCTGCATTCTTGCCGGAGTTATTATGAATGCTATATTTGATTTCAAACTCATTACCCCAAGAATGGCTACGCTGTCATGCGTCTTTTACTATATGTTCTTCGTTTCGCAAACTTACATAAGAGACGCTCTGACAGGTGCTTTGAACAGACATTCTTTCTATAGGGATACACCTAAGCTAATCGCAAAACCTATGTTCATTATATCTATGGACCTCAACGGTCTTAAAAAAATTAATGACACTTTAGGTCATTCCGAGGGCGATAAGGCTATTAAAGCTGTTGCCGATTCCGCTTTCAGCATACTGCCGTCTAATTATAAATTCTACCGTATGGGCGGCGATGAATTTGCAATCCTTTGCCCTAAAGCTAAAGAAATCAATATAATTAACGTCATTTCAAAACTCAAATGTGATTTAAACAGCAAGAACTACAGTATTGCTGTCGGTTATGCCGAATTTAACCCTAAACAAAGCTTCGATTCCGTTTTCGTTACCGCTGACGAAAATATGTACAATAATAAGGTTGCTATGAAAATTTCACGGGAAATTCCAAACGATAAATTAAAAGCTATATAAAATGGTTGACAATCATTTATCAATCTGATATAATAGTTGCGTCAGGGTAGCACTGTATAAATCTTGTGCGGTGTCACCTCAAATGCCTTTGAAGCTTCCAAGAAAATTTTAAAGATACCATATACAAATTATACGAAAAGGTGAGGAAATGGACTATATTCTTGAAACATCTCAGCTTACTAAACAATACGGCTCATACAAAGCTGTAAACAATGTCAACCTACATATTAAAGAAGGCTCTATTTACGGTTTTATCGGTCGCAACGGTGCGGGAAAAACTACATTTCTTAAAATGATATGCGGTATGGCTTCGCCTACTTCAGGAACCATAAAACTCTTCGGAACAGAAAAAAATAATATTGGCACACAAATGAACAAAGTCGGCGTTCTCATCGAAGCACCCGGTCTATACCCGAGCATGACTGCTTTCGATAATATGCGACTGAAATATATTTGCTCCGGCATGGCAAAGCCTGACAAAAACGAATATATAAACTCATTATTAAAGCTTGTCGGTCTCGACAGCGTTGGAAATAAAAAAGCCGGTTGCTTTTCACTTGGTATGAAACAGCGTCTCGGTATCGCTATGGCTCTTGTCGGTGACCCAAAGCTGCTGCTGCTCGACGAGCCTATCAACGGTCTCGACCCTCAGGGTATCGCAGAGGTTCGTGACACTATCATTAAACTCAATAAGGAAAGAAACATTACTATCATTATCTCAAGCCATATCCTTGAGGAACTTTCTAAAATCGCTACCGACTACGGTATCATCGACAAAGGTGTTCTCATAAAAGAACTCACCGGTCAGCAGCTTGCTGATTCGTGTCAGGAACGTCTTGTAATTTCCGCCGATAACGCTTCCGAAGCAGAGTCAGTCATCAAAGATATGGGCTTTCAGAAATATTCCGTCATCGACGGCAATACCATCGAAATTTATGAAAGATACAACGAAACCCCTGAGCTTATATTTGCTCTTGCCGATAAAAAAGTAAGAATTAATTCAATTTCACCCAAAAATGAATCAATCGAAAACTATTTTATCAGAATTACAGGAGGAAATACCAATGCTTAATCTTATAAAAATGGAATTCTTTCGTGCTCTCAAAAGCAAATGTACTTACGTTTTAATTATCCTTATCGCTCTCTTTTCAATCCTTAACCCAATTATGCTTAAACTCACGATAACTATGATGAACAATTCTCCCGAAATGAAAGAATCTTACACTTCCGCTTTAGACCAATCAGAACAACAGCAAAGCGATGTAAACGTCGGTATGAGCTCTTACGGCTCCTCAAAATGGTATGCGGACAATTATGAATTCAAAATTACCGATATGTCAGAAGAACTCCTCAACGGTGGTTTCGTTGTCCTTTTCCTCGTAATTTTTACCGTAATATTCGTCAGTGCCGAAATAAAACACGGTTATGTCAAAAATATGCTCGGTCAGATATACAAAAGAGAAAAGCTTGTCTTTGCCAATGGCATCATATGTATGCTTATGATGCTTGCAATGACGGTGATAAGCATTATCATTACTTCACTTACAGGTGCATTACTATTCAATAATGTCGTACTCGGCGATGTCGGAAATTTCTGTCAGTACCTTCTTACTAAATTTCTGCTATATATTGCCTTCACTTCTCTTATTATCCTGCTGAGCTACCTTGTAAGAAGCTCCGCTTTTCCAATGGTTATCGGTATCTGCTTGCAAATGGGAATCGGCTCTCTCGTCTATCTGCTGATTTCTACTGTTGTCAACAAAGTTTTCAAGCCGGATTCAACATTCAGTATGCAAAAATACACTATTACAGGCAATATCTCTGCTATCACTCAGGACGCTTCTGAGCACACTTACATCAGAGCCATCATTGTCGCACTGATTTACTGTACCGTCTTTACTTTCCTTGCCTGCACTGTAGCTAAAAAACGTGACCTCAAATAATATCACATATACTTGCCTTATTGGGCGGACTTTTTGTCCGCCCTTTTATTTTTTCCGTGTTAAGTCATTTAACGAACAGACTGATTTGTAAATGATATAACTTGCATATTCTGAGACTTTCGGCATCATTTTTTGCCTTTATTAAAAAAGTGTGAAAAGTATAATTAAAAAGCGTAAAATGTCATTGATATTTTTTTACAGATTTGTTATAATTATGGTGACAAATTTTATGGGGGAATATAAATGAAAAAAACTTGCAGTTTAATTCTTTCCGCAGCTTTAGGCTTATCTTCAGTTTTCTGCAACTTTCCTATCACTCAGACAGCCTCTGCTAAAGCAGCAGAAAGTAATCCGGATTACCCACCGCAACTTGTAAATATCGCAGCTCAGAACGGCTCTGACTTCCTGACAGCACCTCAGTCTGTCAACAAAAGTTCAGTTTCAACTTCTGCTTCCGACGGTGCTCAGGACCAGCAATGGCGCTTCGATTACGTCACCACAGGCGTCTTCCGTATCGTTAATATGCAAAGCGGTCTCGTTCTTACTGCCGACGGCTCTTCAGTCTATATGAAGGGCAACTCAAACTCAAAAGACCAGTACTGGAATATCTCAGAAATCTCTAAAGATTCCCATGGCAACGGTCTTTACTATTCTATTACCTCTTACTCTGACAGCTCAATGGCTATTACAAATAATTCGGGAAGCCTCTCACTTTCCGCTTATTCCGGCAGCGCTTCTCAGAAATTTCTCCTCGACAGTGCCGGTCTTCAAGGCTTCGCAGGTTATGCCAAAGATTTTAGCGGTGCTGCAAAAGCAAGCTCTATCGGCGGTCTGCTCGGCAAAACTGTATTCGTAAGCACTTGGGACGAGCTTCTTAAAGCCTGCACCGCCGACGAAGCCTACACTTTTGTCGTTGATGCCGAAATCTCCTGCCCTGCTACTTACATTAAGGACAGCAACGGCAGATATCGTATCGATAATTCCTACATCTACCTGCGTCCGAACAAAACCATCATCGGCAGCTACGACCACAACAACCTCTATAACGTCTATTTCCGTACTTACGATAACGCAAACTACGGTCTCGGCACAGACATTATCATCAGAAACCTCGATATCTCCCACGATAAAGAGCTTAACAACGATAACATCTGGGAATTTTCATACGGCGAAAATATCTGGATAGACCACTGCTCTTTCGAGGGTCACGAATCTGTTAACAGTGCATCTACAGGTCAGCCTGACTGGGACAAATTTCTTAACTTCAAAGGTTCTGCCGACTACTGCACTATTACGTCATGCTCCTTCGGAAAACACGAATATGGTGTACTTATGGGATATCCAACCGACACTGACGAAATCCTCGCTCAGTATAATGGCAAACCCTGCATCACAATTGCCAACAACTTCTACAAGGACTGCCTCACAAGAGCTCCGGGTCTTATGAGATATGGCTACTTTCACTCACTTAATAACTATGTTCTCAACTTCAACCTCGGCTACACTATCCACACCGCCGCTAAACTCTTCTCCGAAAACTGCTACTATGACGGCGGTACAGGTACAGGTTCTGTCGTAAACGACAACGCTCTGCAAATAACCCAGATTTCTGCCGCAAATCAAAGTAAAGCTATTCCAAACTACTCCGACAGCGGCTCAGTTGCGGTAAACTGCTACAAAAATAACAACCTCGCCAACATTTCGTCTAACCCACTTTCTTGGCGTCCGTCACAGAATTACTCCTACACAAAAATGACTGCCGCTCAAGCTAAGGAATTCGACTCTAAATATGCCGGAACAAAATCTTCACGCTCCGACTACACTTATGCAGGTCTCACGGCTCCTTACATACAAAGTGCATATTTCCTCACCAATTTTACTGATGACCAGCCACAGCTCACTCCTGCTGTTATGGACGAAACAAGCACTTATATGATAAAAAACGTAAACAGCGGTTTGTATATGGAAGTCACAGGAGGTTCTACCTCTAACGGCACTAACGTACAGCAATGGGGTGCAAACAGTGCGGCTTCACACAACACCTGGAAATTTGTCTCGGCAGGCGACGGCTACTACTACCTCGTTTCTCAGCTTGGTGACAAATCTTCCTGCGTTCTCGACGTAACAGGCAAAAAATCCACTAACGGCACTAATATCGAAATCTATCAGCTTAATAACGGCGATGCTCAGAAATTTATGCTTACTAAAAATTCCGATGGCTCTTACAAAATCCGCACTAAGGTCTCAGCGTGCGCTTCCTGCGTTGAAATCGCAAACGCAAGCTCAACAAGCGGTGCTAATGTTCAGGAATACGAAGTCAATGGTGCTAACTGTCAGGACTGGATAATCGAAAAGGTCAATCCTGCTTCCGCCAATACAACAGTTTATGGCGATGCTAACAACGACAAATCCGTCGATATCTCGGACGTTGTTGCTGTAAGACGCTATATCGCCAATTCTTCAAATTATCCGCTCTCTCAGCAGGAACTTATAAACTCTGACGTCCTTGGAAATTCAAACGGCGTTAACGCTCAGGACGCTGTTGCAATTCAGCAGTTTATCCTCGGTATTGTCACAAAACTGCCTTCTGACTCAGCCTCACCTACTGACGTTCCGTCCGCTTCAAACAGCTTTGAAAGTGCTTCGTTTAAATTCTCAGGCAATGTTTACCTCGCCGGAGATTCTACTGTATGCAATTATGACTCCTCTTACGCTTCCGCTTACAACAGAAACGGCTGGGGTATGCAGCTTGCAGGCTGCTTCAACAACGTTTCCGTTGACAACCTCGCTCTCTCAGGCAGAAGCTCAAGAAGCTTCCTAAGCGAATCAAATTACTCAAAATTAATCGACAGCTTAGGCTCTGGTGACTACCTGTTCGTCCAGTTCGGTCACAATGACGAAAAAACAGACGAAACTACTTACCCGGGTCTCGGAACTTACACCGGTCTCGATTTTAACTCTCTTGACTCAAATGGCAAAAATTCTGAGGGAAAATATTCCTACGAATGGATTCTCCTCAACAAGTACATTAAACCTGCTCAGGCTAAAGGTGCCGTTTGTGTACTTGTTACTCCTATTACACGCCGTGCTTCGGACGGCACTGCTTACTACAGTGCTCACACTGCTTACCAGAATGCTATGATTTCACTTGGTAAGCAATATAATGTTCCGGTTATCGATGCTACTGCTCTTACTACAAAGCTTTATACCGACTTGTACGCCAAAGGCGGTGCTGACGCTACTGCAAAACTGCACGCTTACAGTGACCAGGCAAACACCACTATCGACAACACTCACCTCAGCGTTTACGGTGCCGGTATCATCTCAGACTTAATCAAACAGCAGGTTTCCGCTCTGAAACTACAGCTCGGAAACTATGCAAAATAATCAGGAGGACTTATTTATGAAAAATAAAATCAGAGCCGTTATCGCTGCGGCTGCCGTATTGCTTTCTTCAGCTGCGGCTGTCATTCCACAAAATTTCCAATACTCCGCTTCCGCTGCTTCAGCCTGCACTGTTGAAAAACTCGACAGAGGTATTTCAGCTATTAACACAGGTTCGGGTATGCTCGTAAGCTGGCGTTACCTCGCCAATGATTCAGAAGCAACTGTTTTCAAACTCTACCGTGACAATAGTCTTATCTACACAAGTAATTCAGGTGAGTCTACCTGCTTTCTCGATGCAACAGGCAGCTCATCAAGCAAGTACAGAGTCGATTCTATCGTAAACGGCACTGTAAAGGCTTCAGACAACTGCAAAATAATTTCAAACAATAATTACCTGCAGCTTAATCTTTCTCCGCCTACTGCAAGCGGCTGCACATACTCCCCTAATGACTGCTCCGTAGGTGATGTTGATGGCGATGGTCAGTACGAAATATTTATGAAATGGGACCCGTCAAACTCAAAGGATAACTCTCAGTCAGGTACTACCGGCAACGTCTTTATCGACTGCTACCGCCTCGACGGTACTCGGCTCTGGCGTATAGACCTCGGTAAAAATATTCGTGCCGGTGCTCACTACACACAGTTCATCGTCGGCGACTTCGACAGCGACGGTCGTGCCGAAATGACCTGCAAAACCGCTGACGGTACTGTTGACGGCAAAGGTAAAGTAATCGGCGATAGCTCAAAGGATTACCGCAATTCAAGCGGATACGTCCTCTCAGGTCCGGAATACTACTCTCTCTTTGATGGTGCTACAGGTGCCGCACTCGATACGGTAAACTATACCCCTCAAAGAGGTACCGTATCTTCATGGGGCGATAAGTATGGCAACCGTGTCGACCGTTTCCTCGGTGCAGCGGTTTACCTCGACCCAAGTCACCCAAGTCCTGTAACAATAAGAGGCTACTACACAAGAATGACCGCCTGCGCTTACGATGTCGTTAACAAAAAACTCGTGCAAAGATGGTCTTTCGATTCAAATGACTCCGCTAACTCTGCCGCCGCAGGAAACGGAAACCACAACTGTATGCCCGCTGACGTTGACGGTGATGGCAAACAGGAACTCATTCTCGGTGCTACTTGCCTTGATGATAATGGAAAAATACTTTGGTGTACAAAGCTCGGTCACGGTGACGCTATGCACGTCGGCGATTTTCTCCCTAACCGAAACGGTCTTGAAGTATGGGTATGCCACGAAGCTTCACCTTATGGCGTTTCACTCCACGATGCAAAAACAGGTGCCGTTATATTCCGAGTAAACGGTGATAAGGATACAGGTCGCTGCTGTGCCGATAACGTATGGTCAGGAAACCCGGGCGGCGAATTCTGGGGCCTTGGTAATACCGTCTATGACGGCTCAGGCAAGACTCTTTCATGCAACCGTCCTGCTATAAACTTCCTAAGCTACTGGGATGGCGACCTCGAACGTGAAATCCTCGATGGCTATACAGATTCCCCTGCAACAATCTCTAAAATGGATAAAAACGGCAAGCTCTCTACTCTGCTCACCACTAACGGATACTACACCTGCAATACAACTAAAGGTACTCCTTGCCTTTCAGCCGATATCTTCGGAGACTGGCGTGAAGAGCTTATCGTAAGAGCAAGCGACAGCAAGTCAATAAGAATTTACTGCACTCCTTATGATACCGACTACAGAATAACTACTCTGATGCAAGACCCTCAGTACCGTAATCAGGTGTCCGCTCAGAATGCTGCTTACAACCAACCGCCTCACGCAAGCTTCTACCTCGGCTCGGACGCTTCTTTACCGTCAAAGCCTAATGTAAATGTTCTGAATGCCGGCTCTTCTCCTCAAGTCCCCGTAACTCCTGAAATTACTCCCACAACTGTCGCTGACGGCGTTTATATGCTCAAAAATGTAAACAGCGGTATGTATATGGACGTTGCAAACGCAAGTGCTTCAAACGGAGCAAACGTTCAGCAGTGGAGTGCTTCGGGTACTTCCGAGCTTCAGAAAATCTGGAGACCTGTTTCGGCAGGAGACGGATACTATTACCTTGTATCACAACTCGCTGACGGTACTGCTTACGCTCTCGATATAACAGGCAAAAAGTCAGCAAATGGCACTAATGTGGAACTCTATTCATACAATCAGGGCGATGCTCAGAAATTTATGTTCACTCAGAATGCTGACGGTTCTTATAAAATCCGCACTAAGGTTTCAGAAAATGCTTCTTGCGTAGAAGTTTCCAACGCAAGCAAGGACAGCGGAGCTAATGTCCAGGAATTTGAAGTAAACGGTGCAAACTGTCAGGACTGGATTCTCGAAAAAGTTACAGAACCCGGCTGTATTATGGATACTTCAGTAAACTATATGTTCGCAAATAAAAACAGCAAGCTCTTTATGGAAGTAGCAAGTGCAACTAAGGCTGACGGCACAAACGTTCAGCAGTGGGGTGCAGACGGCTCTGCTTCACATAATACATGGTCTCTTACTTCCGCAGGAAACGGCTACTACTACATCAACACACTACTTGGTGACGGCAAAACTTACTTTCTCGACGTTGCCGACGGTAAATCAGCAGCAGGCACTAACGTTCAGATATGGTCTGCTACAAACACAAGTGCTCAGCTCTTTAAATTCGTTCACAATATGGACGAAAGCTACACTATACTCACCAAAGCTTCAAAAGACGCTTGTGCAGTCGAAATCGCAAACGCTTCAACTGCAAGCGGTGCAAATGTTCAGCAGTTCACTATAAATGGTCTCGACTGTCAGAAATGGGTTCTCTCAACATATGCAAAACCAGCTGTAACAACTTCTACAACCACAACTACAACCACAACTACAACCACTACAAAAACTCAGTCTGCTGTATTATACGGCGACGCTAACGGTGACGGTCAGGTAAATATATCAGACGTTGTAACAATTCGCCGTTATATATCCAACTCTGAAAAATTCCCACTCTCTGCTCAGGCTCTGATAAACTCAGATGTTCAGGGTAACGGAAATGGTGTAAACGCTCAGGACGCTGTTGCAGTTCAGCAGTTCATTCTTGGAAATATCTCTGTACTTCCATGCTGATAATCTTAATTTCTGATAATTGGTGACATACAAGAAAGCCTTTCGCTCGTTGAATGACGTGCGAAAGGCTTCTGTTTTATACAATAAAAGCGGTCTTTCGACCGCTTTTATTTATCTGCCGTAGTAAGCATTAAGATACATTTCTTTTAGTTCGCTCATAAGTGGATATCTCGGATTTGCACCTGTGCATTGGTCATCAAATGCCTGCTCTACCATATTGTCAAGCTTTCCAAGAAATTCCTCTTCAGTAACACCGTCAGGCTTCATCTCAAACCATTCCTTGATTGTCTTTGGAATTTTAACCTCAGCCTTGAGCGCATCAATTTTTTCAAGGAACTTGTTGAAAGTATCCATATCATCTTTTCCGCAAACACCTACAAAGTTTGCACATTCAACGTATCTATCCAAGGTATGTGGATACTGATACTGTGAGAATGTACCCATTTTGCGTGGTGCTGTTGCTATATTGAACTTCATTACCTCATCTATCAGAAGTGCGTTTGCAATACCGTGCGGAACGTGGAAGAATGCACCGAGCTTATGTGCCATCGAGTGACATACTCCAAGGAACGCATTTGCAAATGCCATACCTGCCATAGTTGAAGCATCAGCCATCTTTTCTCTTGCTATCGGGTCACCTGCACCGTTATTGTAAGCAGATGGAAGATACTTGAATATATTCTTCAATGCTTTAAGAGCAAGACCGTCTGTATAATCGGTAGCCATTACAGATGCATAAGCTTCAAGAGCATGAGTCATTGCATCTATACCGGAAGCAGAAGTAAGTCCCTTAGGTTGGTTCATCATCATATCAGCATCAATAATTGCGATATTCGGCAGAAGCTCGTAATCTGCAAGCGGATACTTGATTCCACTTTTTTCATCTGTTATAACAGCAAACGGAGTTACCTCTGAACCTGTACCGGAAGAAGTCGGTACTGCAATAAATGTTGCCTTTTCGCCCATTTTCGGGAAAGTATAGACTCTCTTTCTTATGTCCATAAATCTCATTGCCATATCCATAAAATCGGCCTCTGGGTGTTCATACATAACCCACATAATTTTGCCTGCGTCCATAGCCGAGCCGCCTCCGACAGCAATTATGCAGTCAGGAGCAAATGCAGTCATAGCCTTTGCACCCTCTGTTGCTGAAGCAAGTGTAGGATCTGGAGCAACGTCAAAGAATGTAGCGTGTTTGATTCCCATTTCATCAAGCTTATCGGTAATGCACTTAGTATAGCCGTTCTGATAGAGGAAGCTGTCGGTTACTATGAAAACCTTCTTCTTACCCATAACGTTTTTCAGTTCGTCAAGAGCAACCGGCAGGCAGCCCTTTTTGAAATAAACCTTCTGCGGAGTTCTGAACCAAAGCATATTTTCTCTCCTCTCAGCAACAGTTTTGATATTAAGCAAATGCTTTATTCCGACATTTTCAGATATTGAGTTACCTCCCCAAGAGCCGCATCCGAGAGTAAGTGATGGAGCAAGCTTGAAGTTATAAAGGTCACCGATACCGCCGTGTGATGACGGAGTATTTATGAGGATTCGGCAGGTTTTCATTTTAGCTGCGAAAGTATTTATCTTATCTTTTTCGGTCACCGTATTTACATAGAGTGACGAAGTATGACCGTAACCGCCGTCCTGAATAAGTCTGTCGGCTTTTTCAAGAGCGTCCTCGAAGTTTTCGGACTTATACATAGCAAGAACCGGTGAAAGCTTTTCGTGAGCAAATTCCTCACTCAATTCAACGGACGAAACCTCACCTATAATGATTTTTGTATCTTTCGGAACGTCAACATCCGCAAGCTTTGCAATAGTGTAAGCCGACTGACCGACAATTTTCGCATTAAGTGAGCCGTTTATAAGAATAGTTTTTCTTACCTTATCGGTTTCGTCACCTTTAAGGAAGTAGCAGCCTCTTAGTTCAAATTCATTTTTGACCTGCTCATAAACTGATTTATCGACAATTACTGACTGTTCAGAAGCACATATCATACCGTTATCGAATGTTTTTGAGTGTATAATTGAGTTGACAGCAAGAAGAATATCTGCCGAGCTGTCGATAATTGCGGGAGTGTTTCCTGCACCGACACCAAGTGCCGGCTTGCCGCTTGAATAAGCTGCCTTGACCATTCCCGGGCCGCCTGTAGCGAGAATGGTATCTGCCTCTTTCATAATTGTGTTTGTAAGTTCAAGGCTTGGAACGTCAATCCATGCGATAATATTTTCAGGAGCACCTGCTGCAACGGCTGCATCAAGAACAACTTTAGCGGCAGCAATTGTTGACTTCTTTGCTCTTGGGTGCGGAGAAATGATAATGCCGTTTCTTGTTTTAAGTGAAATAAGTGTTTTGAATATAGCGGTTGAAGTTGGGTTCGTGGTAGGTATAACGGCGGCGATAATGCCTATTGGTTCAGCAATCTGCATTGTACCGAAAGCCTTGTCTTCTGAAATAACACCGCAGGTCTTGCTGTTTTTATATGCATTGTAGATGTATTCGGCTGCGTAGTTATTCTTGATTACCTTATCCTCAACGACGCCCATGCCTGTTTCTTCAACAGCCATTTTAGCAAGAGGTATTCTTGCTTTGTTAGCTGCAATGGCAGCAGCCTTAAAAATCTCGTCAACCTTTTCCTGTGAGAACTTTGAAAACTCTGCCTGAGCAGCTCTGACAACTTTGATCTTAGCTTCAAGCGACTCCACTGAATCAACGGGGTCTGTGTTTTTTACAATTTCTTCATTCATAAGATTCTCTCCATTCATTGATGGGCATCTCCGAAAGGTCTGCTTCATAAGAAAAGAACTTTGGATATGTCCTGATTACGTTCAGATAAATTAACTGCTGCCAAAGTGTTTTTAATTTTTAGTTTTCTATGATTACATTATAGCACATTGTTATTTTTTTGTCAATGTTTTTTCTTTACAATTTCACAATTTTTTTCAGGCGTTTTTGTGCATCTTATACATTTTTCCCGGTTTTACTTTTACGCTAAGACATTTCTCTCCGCCAAGCTTCATACTAAGTGTATCTGGTTGAGAAACTCCTGCAAACAGTTCAAATTCGGCATCTTTGTCAAGAAATCTTTCTCCGTTTTCATTAACAGACAAGAAACTTTCATAGTCTATTTGTATCGTAACCGTCACAGACTCTCCACTTTCGGCTGAAAATCGTCTGAATCCGCAAAGTCGTCCGTTAAGCGGAAAATATTTTGAACTGCATCTTATATATAGCTGTGCAACATTTTCGGAATATCTGCCGCCGATATTTTCAAATTCTATCTTTGCTTCAAGTCCGTTATCATTATAATTTACTGACAGCTCTTTTGCTTTGAATTCAGAATATGTCAGTCCGAAGCCAAACGGGTAAAGCACATTGTTTTCGGCATATTTATATGTTCTGTTTTTCATTGAATAATCAGAAAAATCAGGCAAAAGTTCTGTACTTTCGTAAAATGTCACCGGAAGCTTTCCTGAAGGCGATACTTTACCGAATATTATGTCGGCAAGAGCTTTTCCGCCGTGGCTTCCGCAATACCATGTCTGTAAAACAGCCGATGCCTTACTGCTCATAGGATTAACTGAGCTTCCGCTTGATAAAATTATCACAAGTGGCTTTCCGGTCTTTTCCATTGCCTTCAAAAGTCTCTGCTGACATGGCGGAAGCATAAGATTTTCCTTGTCACCGGAAGCATATGGATTTCCGGTATCGCCTTGTTCACCCTCAAGTGATGCGTCAAGTCCAACAAAAAGAAGTATCATATCACTATGCTCTGCCGCAGCCACAGCCTCGCTTATTCTGTCATCATTATGGGCAAAAGGTTCGATTTTATCCATAAACAAATGGCTTCCCTCAGAATAGTATATTCTTCCGTCATAAGCTGATTTTATTCCATCAAGAAAAGTGGTGTAGCCTGAAGCTGTTCCAGTATAATTTCCCTTGAGAACCGCTCTGCTGTCGGCATTCGGGCCAATTACGGCAAGAGACTTTATTTTATTTTTATCTATCGGCAGTATTCCGTCATTTTTCAGCAGTACAGCCGACTTTACTGCCGCTTCATATGAAAGCTGATTACTTTGCGGACTGTCAACGCTTTCAAGTCCAATATCATCATATGGTGTTTTTGCACCCATTCCAAGTCTAAGACGTGTTCTTAACACTTTGAAAGCCGCACGATTTATGGTTTCCTCCGATATCAGCCCTTTTCTGTACGCATCAAGTATATCATCACAGCCTGTTTTATTTCCTGCAATAAGGTCGCATTCCACATTTATTGCCATTGCCGCAGACTCGGTTTTGCTTGCGGTTACGTTGTGAAATTCGTGGAAGTCGTCTATTGCACAGAAATCCGAAACGAAATAACCGTCAAAATTCCATTTGTCGTAAAGCGTACTGCGAAGAAATTCAGATGCACAGCAAGGCTGACCATTAAGGCGGTTATATGCACCCATTACACCCTCAACACCCGCTTCGGTGACAAGTGCTTCAAACGCAGGAAGATATGTTTCGGCAAGGTCAATTTTTGAAACCTCGGCATTGAAGCCGTGACGTAGCTCCTCCGGACCGCTGTGAACCGCAAAATGTTTTGCACAAGCGGCGGCTTTCATATAAGTTCCGTCATTCTCCTGAATGCCGCTTACAAAACTAACTCCCAGACGTGAGGTAAGGTATGGGTCTTCGCCGTATGTTTCGTGACCTCTTCCCCAGCGTGGGTCACGGAAAATATTGATGTTCGGTGACCATAGCGTAAGTCCCTTATATATGTCGAAATCCGACCTCTTTGAGCTTTCGTTATACTTGGCTCTGGCTTCTGTTCCTATAACATTTCCGACATTCTGCATAAGCTGGCAGTCGAAAGTTGCGGCAAGACCTATTGCTTGTGGAAACATTGTGGCTGTACCGCCTCTTGCAAGTCCGTGCAATGACTCATTCCACCAATTGTAGTCGGGAATTGACATTCTTTCTACTCCCTTTGAATCATAAACAAGCAGTCCGCATTTTTCCTCAAGCGTAAGCTTTTCGACTATTTCCTTTGCTTTTTCATTAAAGCTTCCTTTCATAAAACACCTCCGTAATTTTAAAAAGGACGCAAAGGCGTCCTTTTTTGAATTTGTACCAACAGAAAAAAATTATGTGCTATTTACCGTTGGTACAGTTTTTTAATCATCAAGTTCTCTTATCAGGTTAACCATTTCTATTGCACTGAGTGCGCAGTCATATCCCTTATTGCCTGACTTAGTTCCTGCACGTTCAATTGCCTGCTCAATATTCTCCGTTGTTATAACACCAAACATTACAGGTATGTCACTGTTCATTGAAACCGTTGCTACGCCCTTTGAAACCTCATTGCACACATAGTCATAATGTGACGTGCTGCCTCTTATAACTGCTCCGAGACAGATTACAGCATCATACTTTCCACTTTTTGCCATTTTAGATGCAATAAGCGGTATCTCAAATGCTCCGGGAACCCATGCTACATCAATTGAGTCATCACTCACGCCGTGTCGTTTCAGACCGTCAACAGCTCCTCCGAGAAGTTTTGTTGTAATAAATTCATTGAATCGTGCAACGACTATTCCTACTCTTATTTCTTTTGATACAAGTTTGCCTTCATAAACCTTCATAATTTTCTCCTTATTATCAATAATTAAGTATATGTCCCATTTTTTCCTGTTTTGTTTTAAGGTAAAAAAGGTCATATGCGGTAGCGTCCATCTGAATCGGAACTCTTTTTATGATTTCAAGTCCGAATCCTGAAAGTCCGTAGACCTTATCCGGATTATTCGTAAGAAGTCTCAGCGTTTTCGCACCAAGGTCACGCAAAATCTGTGCACCTATATAGTACTCACGCATATCTCCGGGGAAACCCAGCTTTAAATTTGCCTCAAGTGTATCGAGTCCATTGTCCTGAAGCTCATACGCTCTTAGTTTATTTATAAGACCTATTCCCCTGCCCTCCTGACGCATATAAAGCAGAACACCTCTGCCTTCCTTTTCAATCTGAGTCATTGCCGATGCAAATTGTTGACCGCAGTCACATTTGAGTGAACCGAATGCGTCTCCTGTAAGGCACTCAGAGTGAACTCTGCAAAGCAGATTTTCACCATCTCCGATTTCTCCCTTTACAAGTGCCACATGATGCTCTCCGTTGAGCTTATTTACATAGCCATAAGCCATAAACTCGCCATATTTTGTCGGAAGCTTTGTTACTGCAACACGCTCAACAAGCTTGTCGAAGGTTTTACGATATTCCTGCAAAGCTTTTATCGTAATAAACTTTATTCCATACTTCTTTGCAAGCTCCTGAAGCTCAGGAGTACGCATCATTGTTCCGTCGTCACGCATTATCTCGCAGCAGAGTCCGCATTCCTGAAGTCCTGCAAGGCGCATAAGGTCGACAGTTGCCTCAGTATGACCGTTTCTTTCAAGAACTCCGTTTTTCTTTGCCATAAGAGGAAACATATGTCCCGGACGACGAAAATCCTCTGGTTTTGACATCTCATCAACAATCTTCCTTGCTGTTATTCCTCTTTCCTCAGCAGAAATGCCTGTTGTCGTACTTATATGGTCTACCGAAACCGTAAAAGCTGTACAGTGATTATCAGTATTTTCGTAGACCATCTGAGGAAAATTGAGCCTTTTGCATATTTCCTCACTCATAGGCATACATATAAGACCTTTTCCGTGCATTGCCATAAAGTTTACATTTTCTGTTGTAGCAAACTTTGCGGCACAAATGAAGTCGCCCTCATTTTCTCTGTTTTCGTCGTCGCTGACGAGTATCAGTCTGCCATTTTTCAGCTCCTCAAGAGCTTCTGAAACAGTGCTGTATTCAAACATTAAAATCGCTCCAAACTTAAATTTTCTTAGAACTTTCTTCATAAAAAATATGTGCGGATTTTCAAGCACATTTTAGGGTACTCTTTAGTTGATGTCAAGGCAAAAATTTGCAGTTGGGCTGTCGACCTACAAGAATTTTTAACGCAGACAGCTGCTGAAATTGCTGAAAAAACGTGCTTGGATTATTGTGAAGACAAGTTATTAATCAGACGAGTTTTTAGAAGCACCCATAAATCCGTTTTCTGCAAGAAACGATGACGTTATTTTGCTTTCTTTTTGCGATGGTCTCATCAGTTTTTCAACATATTTGCCTATTATATCATTTTCCAGATTAACAATACTGCCGACTTGCTTTTCAGCAAGAGTTGTATGCGTAAGCGTATGCGGAATAACGGATACCTCAAAATTTTCACTGTCAACCTTTGCAACAGTCAGGCTTATACCGTCAATTGCAACTGAACCTTTTTCCACAATATAACGCAGAATATGTGCAGGTGCTGTTATTTTATACCGCACTGCAATTCCGTCATTTTGTATATCGGAAATTTTTCCTACTCCGTCAATATGACCGGAGACAATATGTCCGCCAAAACGTCCATCGGCTGCCATAGCACGTTCAAGATTGACGTGGCTGCCTGCTTTGAGCTGTCCAAGTGACGAACGGCTCAGAGTTTCGTTCATTACATCGGCAGTAAACAGCTTACCGATAAAATTTGTAACAGTAAGACAGACTCCGTTTACAGCAACGCTGTCGCCTATATTCAGATTTTCCGCTACAATATCAGCCTGTATTTCAAGAAATGTACCATTACCATTTTTGATACGTTTTACTGTTCCTTTTTCCTCAATTATTCCTGTGAACATTTTTCACCCTGCTTTCAATAAGAATATCTTCCCCGATATGCTTGACCTTCATATTTTCAAGTTGAAAGCACTCGTCCGGAATTGCCACACCTATTCCTCCGACGGGAGATTTAGCATCGTTTCCGCCAAAAATCTTCGGTGCAACGTAGGTCTGAACCTTGTTTACAATACCAGCCTTTAGTGCCGACCAGTTAAGTAACGCACCGCCCTCAAGAATTATGCTGTCGATATTCTCAGCACCGAGAGTTTCCATAAGTTTTTCAAGGTCAATATGATTATTTTTCTCGCAAGCCGTTAAAATTCTCACATTTTTTTTCTCATATGCCGAAATCTTTTCCTTGTCTGTGCAGCACGTTGCAATTATTGTCGGAATATCATCTGCCGTTGTGACAATTTTTGATTTAAGCGGTGTTCTGAGAATTGTATCGCATATTATCCTTATAGGATTGACACCATTTTCAATACGGCAATTAAGCATCGGGTCATCGGCAATAACGGTTCCTACTCCGACCATTACTGCACTGTAACGATTTCTGTCGCTATGCACTCTAAGCCGTGCGGCATCGCTTGTTATCCACTGTGACTTTCCGGTATAGCAGGCAATTTTGCCGTCCATAGTCATAGCATATTTCATTGTTACAAACGGCAGATGTGTTGTAATATAATAAAAAAACACATCATTTATCTCATCGCACTCATCTTTCAGTACATTTTCAATAACCTCAATTCCGGCAGCACGAAGATATGCGACACCTTTTCCGCTTACACAGGGATTTGGGTCTGCTGAGCCAACGAAAACACGCTTAATCCCACTTGCCGCAACAGCTTCCGTACATGGCGGCTGTTTTCCGTAATGACAGCACGGTTCAAGAGTGACAAACATATCAGCTCCGACTGCTGACTCTTTACAGTTTGCCAAGGCATTGCGTTCAGCGTGAAGTCCACCGTATTGTTCGTGATAGCCCTCGCCGATAATACTGCCATTTTTCACAATTACTGCTCCGACCATGGGATTCGGACTCACATGACCTGCGCCCTTCCAAGCATTAAAAATTGCACGCCGCATATATTTTTTTACATCATCATTTACATCACTAACTGACAAATTTATCTTCCTTCCAAACATCAACGCAGAAAAAGCCCTGACAAAATCAGGGCTTAATTATTATAAATTGACCATTTATCTTCTTTCATCCAGACTTTACTGTCGGCTTCGGAATCTAACCGAATCAGCCAAAGGCTTGTGGGCTATAACCACCGGTAGGGAATTTCGCCCTGCCCTGAAGATTTACTACATTATATCACGTCTTTCCCCCAAAGTCAATAGTGTTTTCAACATTCAAGTTTTTTGTTGAATCCCCACGATTTTTTTCAATTTTCTATTGACAAACCTCTGAAAATATGATACAATAACTTTGTTGTGAGCTTATCACAGCTTATATCGTATTCTAAAGACAGCAGGCAGGAGTAATCCGTAAGCCCAGCCGAGGAATTGCAATGTATTCTTTTGAATCTATTGTCCTTTCTGTCTTGGAAAGGGCTTTTTTATTGCTCTTCGGATACGATTACATTTTATTCGGAGGTGAAATTACAATGCCAAGTGAAAAAATTCTTGAAGCTAAAAAAGCTAAGGTTGAACAGCTTACTGATATCCTCAAAAATTCAGTTTCAGGCGTTCTCGTTGACTATAAGGGTATTACTGTTGACGAAGATACCAAGCTTAGAAAAGAGCTTCGTGAAGCCGGAGTTAATTATTTCGTTGAGAAAAATACTATGCTCCGCCTTGCATTCAAGAACATCGGTATGGAAGGCTTTGACGAAGTACTTAACGGTACTACTGCTATCGCCGTTTCTGAAAATGACCAGACTGCTCCTGCAAGAATTCTCGGTAAGTTTGCTAACGCTAACGAACAGAAATTCAACCTCAAAGCAGGTTACGTTGAAGGCGTAGTTTACGACGAAAATGGTGTTAAGGCTCTTTCTAAGATTCCTTCAAAGGAAGTTCTCCTTGCTCAGCTCGTTGGTTCATTACAGGGTCCTATCCAGAAGCTCGCTGCTTCTCTCAAGGCTGTTGCGGACAAGAAGTCCGAAGAGGCTGCTTAATCAGCCACACTCTATTTTTACAGGGCTTTATTTCCCTGACTATATTTTTTAAAGGAGATTATTATCATGGCTTCAGAAAAAATTACAAAGTTTGTTGAAGATATCAAGACTCTTTCAGTTCTTGAACTTGCTGAACTCGTAGACGCTATCCAGGAGGAATTCGGTGTTACTGCTTGTGTAGCTGCTGCTCCTGCTGCAGGCGCTGCTGCTGCTGTTGAAGAAAAGACTGAATTCGACGTTATCCTTTCTTCATTCGGCGATGCTAAGATGGCTGTTATCAAGGTCGTTAAGGAAATTCTCGGTCTTGGTCTTAAGGAAGCTAAGGAAGTTGTTGAAGGCGCTCCTAAGGCTATCAAGGAAGGCGTTTCACAGGCTGAGGCTGACGAGCTTAAGAAGAAGCTTGAAGATGCTGGCGCTACTGTTGAAATCAAGTAATTCAATTTCTTTATGCAAGCAGTTGGCTTAAAAGTTAATACTCGCTAATTGTTTAACATAACATAAAACGGTAAGAATTTTTATTCTTACCGTTTTTATTTTCACTATTTTTTTAGCATCAATTTTCTTGCAAGCTTTACAACTTCGTACCAAAGAACACAACCAGCGGAAATTCCCAGAACAGCCAGAAGTTGAGTCACTGAAAGTGGTGCAAGCTTCAACATAATGCTAAGAGGCGTATATATTATGCAAATAAGTCCAACAATTGTACCTATATTAACCGCCCACATAACTCCGTCTTTTACGAGACGTTTAGCAGACTGCAACATAAAATCACTCTCAGAGCTATTTACCTGAACAAGGAACAAATTGGACAACATTATTATCGCAAGTCCCATCGAACGAGCTATCGGTGCATTTGCCTGATTTTCACCAAGAACGATAAAGTACGTTAAAAATGATGCCAAGAAAATTGCAATTCCCTGAAGTACGCTTTTTATTATTATTCCACTATTAAGAATTTTTTCTTTGGAACTTCTTGGCTTGCGTTCCATAATATCACGCTCAGCAGGCTGACGTTCAAGAACTATTGAACAAGTCGGGTCAATTATAAGTTCAAGCAAAACGACGTGCAGCGGGAGTAGCAATAACGAGCTCGGTGCAATTCCAAGAATCGGAGCTACAAGTGATGCAAATGCAATCGGGATATGAATAGTAAATACATATCCTACGGCTTTACGAATATTATCGTAAATTCGTCTTCCATCTTTGACAGTTTCGACAATTGTAGTAAAATTGTCATCCATCAGTATGAGGTCTGCCGCTTCTCGTGAAACCTCGCTTCCACGCTTTCCCATGGCAATACCGATATCAGCGTATTTCAAAGCAGGTGCGTCATTTACACCGTCACCGGTCATAGCAACGATTTCCCCATTATCCTTGAACGCCTTTACAATCCGATAGACAGAAAAACTGTAAGAATTACAGGAAATTCTTCTGGAATCATTGCCATAGCAAGTGTTATTCCTGACAAAATGCTTTCAATCATTCGGTCTTTGAAAATATGGTCGGGAATATTCAGATATGTGAACACTCCGACAAGTGCAAAAAGAACAGCAGCTATTCCGGCACAAGTTTTTACAAGACTTGCGGTCTGTTTTTGAAGTGGCGTTTTTTCGTCAGGTGCTGACGCTATATTTGCACCAATTTTTCCGTAATCAGTAGAAATTTCAATTTTGTCCACAAGAACGTACGCCGTACCTTGTGTTGCAAGAGTACTCGCATAGCAATAATCTTTCCGCCAATAGTCGCTGGATTCGGGGGCATTTTCGGAATTTGTTTTCCAAACGCCCTCGGCTTCACCTGTAAGCGATGATTCGTCAACACAAAGGTCGTTACATTTAATAATAATACCGTCAGCCGGTATTTTTACTCCCTCGTAAATCAGCATAATGTCACCCGGCACAAGGTCTGCACTTGCTATCGTTTTTTCTTCTCCGTCACGCACCACTTTAATATGAGGTGCTGACAAATTCTTTAATGCACTAAGCGTTTTGTCAGTTTTCCATTCATGAACAACGTCAATTGCAATCATGCCAATGACAAAAATCAGCATTATTGCACCATCTCG
>JALCDN010000009.1 GCA_022641595.1 Ruminococcus sp.
CTCAGTAACAACTTTTCAACATTATTTTAAAGACTGTTGAAAAGTGAGACAGTTGCTTCCTTTTTGAAAAAACTGACCTAAACTTTCAAATCTTGGCTACCGTGCGACAAATTTTAGCTTTTAGCATCTTAGTACGAAATCGCCAGAGGGGGCTACCCCTCCCTTTGAAAAGGCTTGACCTAAACTTTCAAATCTTGGCGACCGTGCGACAAATTTTAGCTTTTAGCATCTTAGTACGAAATCGCCAGAGGGGGCTACCCCTCCCTTTGAAAAGGCTTGACTTAAACTTTCAAATCTTGGCTACCGTGCGACAAATTTTAGCTTTTAGCATCTTAGTACGAAATCGCCAGAGGGGGCTACCCCTCCCTTTGAAAAGGCTTGACCTAAACTTTCAAATCTTGGCTACCGTGCGACAAATTTTAGCTTTTAGCATCTTAGTACGAAATCGCCAGAGGGGGCTACCCCTCCCTTTGAAAAGGCTTGACCTAAACTTTCGACTTTGTTATTATTGTCGCTCGGTAGCCAAGAATTAACAAAAATATAGGGGAAATTCCTGCAAGTGAGGGATTCCTCAAACTTTTGACTTCTTATTGCGAAACAAAATATGTCCATTTATATATTTTTCATTCACAGCGACAGCTCCGTACGCCGCAAACGCTGTCATAAGTATAAAATACGGCAAAATATATTGCGACTTACCCTCAGACAGCATATGATACGCAAAGCCGCCTATTATTATCAACGGAAATGTTAAGCTTTCATAACGTTTCTTTTTCAATGTCAATACAATTCCAACAAAGAACATCACAAAAATATACTGTGCAACGCAATCCATATACAGCTTTGTTATTCGCTCTCCTCGATAGCAGAAAAACGCCGCTATCCGTCCTTTCGGCCGATACTGGTCTCTCACGGTGTTGTTCCACAAGGACTCATATGTAGTTTCGTTCCATTGAGAAACAGCTTTATAGTAAAAAAAGTCACTTGCATATCTTTGATTATATATAAAATAGTTTACTCTTTGCTTTATCTCATTTTTAGAAACTTCTGACGCTTTATCGGCATTATAACCGCTATTTTTGAAGTTATCAACTGTCGGCGTTACACTGAACCAGCCAGGAGCCATTCCGTTTTCCTGAAGTCCCATTGATATCCACGATGAATATGGTATTGCGTCACCAAGCTTAACTCCACACCTGTACTCGTAAAAACTCTTTACAGCTCTCTGCGACAGCATTGGCATTACAGCAATAAGCAATATAAATGCAATATTTAATATATATTTTTTCTTTTTTACCATTGCTACAAAGCATATTATTGCCATTGCAATCACCCAAATGCTGTAATTTGGCTTTACTACGACCGCTATGCTTACCATAAACAGCGAAATTAATGCGAAAAGTTTCTTGTCCGTCTTTATGTATTTTATCTCGAAATACAGCGCGACAACTGCAAACATCATTCCCGGAATGATTCCGTAAACAAAAGTACACGATATTATCGGTGCCACACTTGCCGCTACAATCAGAGTTGTTGCGTTGTTTACTCGACTGTCGTCAAAGATTTCGTTGTTTATCAGTATTACAAAAACATTTATAACTGCAAGGAAAATAACATTCAGAATTTCGAGAAACAGAAAATTCTTAATAGTCATAAAAAGTTCTACAAACCGTATTATTACCTCGTTGAACAATACATATCCAAGCTGATATGAGTAATCTTTCAGGTATCTGCCGTTTGCAAGGAACGACAAATCTCCGTGTGCAAAGCTCATTGATGCCGATACTACGGTCTTTGAATCGCACGTCGGTGCGGACTGAGACGACATTACCCATACCGTTCCCAATATTATTGTCCATATAACTATAAAGCATATATTATATTTTAACTTGCATTTCTGCATAAATTTAAGCGTCACTGAAACTACAAGCATTATGACTGCAAGTGATATTATGTTGAATATAAAGTTGTCATTACGATATATAACTGATTCAGCACCGGTTCTTATTCTGTAAAGTATAGAATCAACCGCCTGTGGCTGAGTAATTGTTTCGACAAATGTAGTGTGAAGCAAGCTTGTCATTGCCAAAAATAGCGATATTACAGCAGCTATCGTTCCCACAACCCAGATATAGAGTTTTTCTACTGTCTTTCCAACGTTAATTTTTTTCATATAAATACCTTTATAGAATTCCAAGATGTTCGAGCAGAATTTTAAGTCCGATGAGAATAAGCACGATTCCTCCGAATATTTCGGCTTTGCTCTTATATTTCATACCAAACTTATTTCCCACTGCAACGCCTATGATTGAAAGTACAAATGTAGTCACACCTATTATTGAAATTGCTGTCAGAATATTAACCTTTAGAAATGCAAATGTTATTCCTACTGCAAGAGCGTCAATACTTGTGGCGACAGCGAGCATCGTAAGCTCCTTCAAATCGAGCTTTTCTCCGTCGGAAGTTTTGTTGCCTCCGTCATCGTTTTGCTCATCGTCATCTCCTTTAATAGCCTCTATAGCCATTTTTCCGCCTATAAACGCAAGAAGTACGAATGCTATCCAGTGGTCAAACGATGTAATATATTTCTCAAACTGCTTGCCGAGAAGCCAGCCGATAAGTGGCATTATTGCCTGAAATCCGCCAAAAAACAGTCCTATGACTGCGGCGTTTTTCTTATTGAGTCTGCGCATTTTGAGTCCCTTGCAGACAGATACTGCAAATGCGTCCATTGAAAGACCGACTCCTATCAGAAAAAGCTCGGTTATTCCCATAATTTCCTCCGTTACTTATCAAGCCTGCACAGAAATTTGACTATGCAGGCTTGATTTTATTTTGAAATTTTTATTTTACTGCTTCTCAATTTTCATCGAAATGTCGAAACAGCGTACTGAATGCGTTAAAGCACCGAGTGATATTATGTCAATTCCGGTTTCGGCTACACTGCGGATATTTTCTGCCGTCACGTTGCCGGAAGCTTCAAGAAGTGCCTTACCGTCTGTAATTTCGACAGCTTTTTTCATTTCCTCACAGCTCATATTGTCGAGCATTATGACCTCGCACCTGTTATCGAGTGCTTCACGAAGCTCATCAAGGTTTCTTACCTCGACCTCAATTTTGACCATATGTCCGATTTTTTCTCTAAGAGCCGTCACTGCGGCTGTTATACCGCCGTAAGCGTCGATGTGGTTATCCTTGAGCATTGCCCCGTCTGAAAGGTTGAAACGGTGATTTTTTCCGCCGCCGACCGTAACTGCGTACTTCTGCATTGCCCTGAGACCCGGAAGTGTTTTTCTTGTATCGGTTACCGATGCTTTTGTACCCTTTACAAGCTCAGAACATCTATTTGTTGCAGTTGCAATTCCGGAAAGATGCTGCAAGATATTCAGTGCGGTTCTTTCGCCTTTAAGAAGTGTTGCTGTAGAGCCGCTCATTTTGGCGATAATATCGCCTTTTCTGACTTTATCACCATCGCACATAAGCTTCTGAAAGCTCACGCCGTCCCCTGCAAGCTCAAATACTCGCTTTGCAATATCTATACCGCAAAGTACACCATCGTCCTTTGCAACGTAGTATGCCGAAGATTTATGCTCAGCTCCTATCAGATTATCGGTTGTTACGTCGATGTAGTTTATGTCCTCTGCAAGTGCGGTGTTTATTACTTTGTCAACGTATGTTTGTGTAAGCTTCATTTCTGCACCTCAAATTACTTCTTTTAATATAATATATGCAACGGTTGCGAGAGATTTTGCCTCAACATAGTCGGAATTTACCATAAATTTTTCATTTGTGAGAATGTCTCTGATTTCCTTTACTCTTTCAAAGCCCTCAACTGCAGCTTTTTTATCAGGTATAACAAAATAACTCTGCTGCATTATATGACGTATCTCGGTTCTGAATCCGTGCGGAATCGGTTCAAGTCCTTCTGTATGGGCAAAATCAGCCTGCTGATATGTTTTTGGAATATCCTCTTGCTCTGTACGTCTTACGATATCCTGTGCGGCGTGACGTGAGAAAACAAGGGCTTCAAGCAGTGAATTGCTCGCAAGACGGTTGTTTCCGTGAACTCCTGTGTGTGAGCATTCGCCTGCGGCGTAAAGCTTGTCTATCGAAGTCTGTGCGTTGCCGTCAACATTAATTCCGCCCATCAGATAGTGCTGGCAAGGGAAAATCGGAATTCTGTCGGTTGTCATATCGAAGCCTTGTTCGAGGAGGTTGCTGTATATCATCGGGAAGCGGTTTTTGATAAATCCGCTGTCTTTTCTGGATATATCAAGGTAAAAGTCTGTTGAGCAAAGCTTTCTGCTCTCAAGTATTATTGCGTGAGAAACGACATCTCTTGGGGCAAGTTCAAGACGGTCATCGTAATTTTGCATAAAGCGTTCGCCATTGCAGTTAAGAAGGTATGCACCCTCACCTCTGACTGCTTCGGAAATAAGAAAGCACTCTCTGGTGTGACGATTGTTGAAAGCTGTCGGGTGAAACTGAACGAGGCTTAAATTCTTGATATTTGCGCCCATTTCGTAGGCGAACGTAATTCCATCGCCTGTTGCGATTGCAGAATTCGTTGTGAACTCGTAAACACGTCCTATTCCGCCGGTTGCCATTATCATGAAGTGGCAGTTTGCGGTAAAATACTTTCCGTCCTTGAGTATATCGGCGGAAAATCCTGTGGAAGTCTTTACCACTCCGCAAAGAAGCGAGTTCTCAGTTATTTCAACGTTTGGCAATGCCTGAACTGTTTTCAGAAGTTTTGTTACGATTTCAAAGCCTGTAGCGTCCTTATGGTGAAAAATTCTGTGACGGCTGTGACCGCCCTCAAGGGTTCTGTGGTAATTTCCGTCCGCAGTCTTGTCGAAGTCGACACCAAGCTCGATTATATGTGCTATATCCTGAGCTGCTTCGCTTACGAGGGTATGCACGGCATCGGTATTGTTCTTGAAGCCGCCTGCGATTAATGTATCGTTCTGGTGAAACTGTATATTGTCCTCGGGTGAGTTGTAGACTCCTGCTACGCCGCCCTGTGCGAGTGCGGAATTACAGAGGGTAAGCTCCCTTTTTGATATTATGAGAATCCTGAAATTTTTTGGCAGATTTATCGCAGCGTACAATCCGGCTGCACCGCATCCTGCGATAATAACGTCATAGTTGTTGTTAGCCATATAAAGCCGTCCTTTTTTTAGCGGATTTCCGCAGATTTGAAGCAAAGCCTCATAAAGACGTGCGAAAAAAGGTTTTCTGCATGTCCGAATGACATCTGCAAGAGCAAATGGTTTTACAGATATCCTTACTATTATAACACATTTCTCCTGCTTTGTCATCATTAAAAGTGATGATTTTGCATTTTTAGCTTTATTTCAATTTTTTTATTAGTTTACGCTTTTTGGCAAAATAACAACTAAAGTTGAAAGTTCGGGTCAAGCCTTTTCCAAGTGATGGTAGCCCCCTCTGGCGATTTCGTACCAAGATATCTAAGAATCGAAAGTTTAGGTCAAGCCTTTTCAAAGGCTTGCGGAATCCAAAGGCGGAGCCTTGGTCGCCCTCCGCAGAGGGCGAAATTCCCTGCCTTAGAAGCGCTCCGAAAGGGTGAATTTTAAGCGATAGCTTAAAAGAGGGGAATCCCTGCAAGGGAGGGATTCCCCTTAATGCTATATAAATTAAAAATTGAATTTGCCACTCGGTAGCCAAAAGTTGAAAGTTCAGGTCAAGACTTTTCAAAGGGAGGGGTAGCCCCCTCTGGCGATTTCGTACCAAGATATCTAAGAATCGCATTTACCGCTCAGTAGCCAAAAAACAAACATAAATATAAGGGAAATTCCTCTCTTACAGGAATTTCCCCTCTTTTAAGCTTTCGCTTAAAAATTCACCCCTTTCGGAGCGCTTTTAATGCAAGGCTTTTCGCCCTCTGCGGAGGGCGACCAAGGCTCCGCCTTTGGATTCCGCAAGCCTTTGAAAAGGCTTGACCTAAACTTTCGATTCTTGGCTACCGAGCGACAAATTTTAGCTTTTAGCATCTTGGTACGAAATCACCCCTCCTCTTTACGCTCCAGTATCGGTATCCTTACACGGTATTCTATAAAATCTTCATTCTGTATCTTCCTCGAATCTGCCGATATTCCCGCTGCCTGCATCGTCTCAACCGCCTTGTTTATTGTATTTACAAATATTTTTACATTCTGAAATACTCTTGACCTCGCCTTATAACTATGCTTTATTTTGCACTGCCCTATGTAGTCCTCAACAAGCTTTTCCGTACGCTCTACGTTAAGACTGTTCTTTACAACTTTTTCAAGCACCGTCAGCCTGTCCTGACTGCTCGCAAGCTTCAATAATGCCCTTGCGTGGCGTTCTGTCAGATTGAACCGCATTATCAGCTCCCTTTCATCTGCCGTCAGTCTCAGCAGCCTTAGCTTGTTTGCTATCGTACTTTGCGCCTTTCCAAGCTTTGATGCGGCGTCCTCCTGCGTCATTCCATAGTACGATATCAGCTTCTCAATCGCCGCTGCTTCGTCAAAAAACGTCAGGTCTTGTCGCTGTATGTTCTCAACAAGTGCAAGTATTGCAGAACTTCTCTCGCTTATATCATGTATTATACATGGTACTACCGTTAGTCCGCACATTTTCGCCGCACGAAGCCGTCTCTCACCTGCAATCAGCTCGTACGCATCACCGTTGCGTCTGAGTGCAAGCGGCTGCAATATCCCGTTCTGCGATATCGACTCCGCAAGTGCCTTGATATCGACATCGTCAAAATCAGTTCTCGGCTGATGCGGATTCGGTATTATCATATTAACCTCAATTTCCACAACCTTGTTTACCTGCCTGTCTTTTGTGAACCCTAAAAATCCTGCCATTTTACTGTCTCCTTTTGTAGGCTCGTCGCCTTTATTACTCCTCAATTCTACCATTATGCGGAAATAATATCTACACAAAAAAACCGCTGTTTTACATCAAATCAGCGGTTTTTTTCACTCTGTTCACTTTTTTTACAAGGTCTTCTTCTTTATTTGACTGCTATTGCGTGGATATTTTGTCGGAGTCTGCGATATTTTCTTTATCGTCACAAGTCTGCGTGCCTCGCTGCACACATCATATTCCTTGTCACATTTAAGTTTTCCGCCGAGAAGCTTTACAGCTCCAAGTCCGGCGGAAATGTCCTCATTTGGACCTTTCATCGCTAAAAATTCTCCGCCGACCCTAACAAGCGGCAGACAGTACTCACTAAGCAAAGCGATATTTGCAACGGCTCTTGCACACGCAAAATCGTACTTTTCACGGTACTCTGTATTTTTTCCGCAGTCCTCAGCACGTCCGTGTACGAAATCAGCCTCAACTCCGAGCTTTTCGCACAAAAGCTCAAGAAATGTTATGCGTTTTCCGAGACTGTCAAGCAGAGTCAGCTTTATATCGGGTCGCATAAGTTTTATCGGCACAGACGGAAACCCAGCCCCCGTTCCGACATCTATAAGCGTACTATTTTGCGGTATTTCGGCATATTTCAGCAGTATGCAGCTGTCGAGAAAGTGCTTTATCAAAATTTCCCGACCGTCTGTTATCGCCGTAAGATTAACGTTTTGGTTGTATTCTACTAAAAAACTTTCATATACAGATAGTTTATTATATACATCTTTTGCAAGTGAGATGTCATACTTAGCAAAAAGCGTCTCACAGGTCATAAAATCAGGTAGCATCGGCGTTCCCCCTCTGCTGTTCGAGCCAGACTATCAGCAGGGAAACGTCCGCAGGCGAAACTCCGGAAATTCGTGATGCCTGACCAATCGAAACCGGCTGTACTTTGCCAAGCTTTTCTGCCGCTTCGAGTCTGAGTCCTCGTATCTGGCTATAATCCGTGTTTTGCGGCAGCTTTTTATTCTCAAGCCTACGCATCTGCTCTATCTGTGCAAGCTGTTTTGAAATATAGCCCTCATATTTTATTTGCAGCTCAACCTGTTCGCAAATGTCCCATGAAAGCTCAGGTCTGCCCTCGTCAAACGGCGACAGCTCGTCATATCCGAGCTGTGGACGGCGTATAAGGTCGGCAAGCTTGCAGCCTGTTGACATCGGTGCGGTACCTTTTGCCTCGAGAAACTCGTTGAGAGCCTCAGACGGCGAAATATTCTCCTTTTTAACACGTTTGAGCTCTGCCTCAACGGCGGCATTCTTACGGTTAAGAGCCTCAAGACGCTCGTCTGAAATCAGTCCGACTCTGTGACCTATCGGCGTAAGTCTCGCATCAGCGTTGTCCTGCCTTAGAATCAGTCGGTATTCGCTTCGTGAGGTCATCATTCTATAGGGGTCGGAACAGCCCTTGGTAACGAGGTCATCAACGAGCGTTCCTATGTATGACGAGGCACGGTCGAGAATCATCGGCTCTCTGCCAAGCACTTTGAGGGCGGCGTTGATGCCGGCCACGATGCCTTGGGCGGCAGCCTCCTCATAACCGGAGCTTCCGTTGAACTGTCCTGCACCGTAGAGTCCACTTACAGCTTTAAATTCGAGCGTTGGCGAAAGCTCTGTCGGGTCGCAGCAGTCGTACTCGATTGCGTAGGCAGGTCTCATAATTTCGACATTTTCAAGTCCTTTTATCGAACGCAGAAACGCAAGCTGAACGTCCTCAGGCAGCGAAGACGACATTCCCTGCAAGTAATATTCGTCAGTTGAAAGTCCCATAGGTTCGACAAAAAGCTGATGCCTTGGCTTATCGGAAAAACGTACAACTTTGTCCTCGATAGACGGACAGTATCTTGGCCCAACACCATGGATTCTTCCGGAATAGAGTGGTGAGCGGTCGAGATTATTTTTAATTATTTCGTGTGTAACGCTATTTGTATATGTTACATAGCAGCTTGCCTGATTATGCAGTGATTCACGGTCGGTTTCAAAGGAAAAAGGAACTATTTCGCTGTCGCCGTCCTGACGCTCCATAACCGAAAAATCAACGCTCCGCCTATGAACTCTGCACGGCGTACCTGTTTTGAAACGTCGGACAGTAAGTCCTGCATCGGCAAGGCTTTTCGACAGATATCGGCTCGGAAGTGCAGAATCAGGTCCGCTTTCGTAGGAAACCTCACCAATGTGAATTTTTCCTTTAAGGTACGTTCCTGTGGCTATAATCACAGCTTTTACGGCATATTCGGCACCAAGTGACGTGTGCAGAGCAGTAATTCTGCCGTCTTCAATCACGACATCGGCGACTTCACCTTGCTTTATAAAAAGATTTTGCTGTTGTTCGCAAACCTTTTTCATATAATTATGGTATTTAACCCTGTCTGCCTGAACTCTGAGGCTGTGAACCGCAGGGCCTTTTCCTCTGTTGAGCATACGGCTCTGTATGAAGCACTCGTCCGCTGCCTTGCCCATTTCGCCGCCAAGAGCGTCTATCTCACGCACGAGATGTCCTTTTGCTGTTCCGCCGATTGACGGATTACAGGGCATATTCGCTATCTGGTCGAGTGAAATCGTGAACAGTATTGTTTTACAGCCAAGCCTTGCCGAGGCAAGTGCTGCCTCTACTCCTGCATGACCTGCACCAACTACGGCAACGTCAAAGCTGCCCATTGAATAAGACATAGAAAACTCCAATCCGCCGCACTCCCTGCGGCAAATACAAATAGCGTCGAAAACTGTCTTTGTACAGCGTACAAAGCTACTATTTTCCGACGCAAAAACGTGAAAATACCTCGTCTACAACAGCTTCGGTAGCAACCTCTCCTGTAAGCTCGAGAATGTGGCTTACTGCCTCGTCAAGCAGGACGGTCACTGCATCGAGAAGTTCGCCGTTGTCGATTGCGGCGATTGCCTCGTTTATCTGCTCCAATGCAAGGTCTATGCACTGCTTCTGACGCTCGTTTGCGACAGTTGCGTCCTCGGGGTCAAGCTCGTTGGCTTTGAATAAAACCTCAATACATCGTTGTATTTGCTCGATTCCTGTGTTGTCCTTTGCAGAAACGTAAACAACGTGAGGTGTTATTTCGGAAATAATTTCCGTCTCAATATTCTGTACAACATCATTTTTATTAACAACAGCTATTGTTCGCTTATTCCTGAGCTTTTGCAGAAGTCGGGTATCATCGGCGGTAAGCGGCGAACTTCCGTCAAATACAGCGATAATCAATGCAGCTTCATCGAGTCTCTTGTAAGCGATATCGACTCCGATACCCTCGATAATGTCCGAAGTTTCGTGGATTCCTGCGGTATCCGAAAGCCTGAGCGTAAAGTCGCCGATTCTCACGGATTCCTCGATAACGTCACGGGTTGTTCCGGCAATTTCGGTTACGATGCTGCGCTCACAGCCACTCAGACAGTTGAAAAGTGTTGATTTACCGACATTTGGTCTGCCAATAATCACGGTGTTGATTCCTTCACGCAGAATTTTTCCGTAGTCATAGCCTTTTATAAGTCCCGCAAGGTCGTCACGAATGCCTGTAAGCGTCATTTTCAGGGTCTGTGGCTCTACTTCGGGGATATCGTCGTCGGGGTAGTCCGCCCAAGCCGCAAGGTCTCCAAGAACCGCAACAAGCTTATGTTTTATGCTCTGCGACCTTCTGAAAGCCGCACCGTCACGCAGAGTTTCCGCCATTTTCAGTTCTGTACCGCCTTTTGCGGCGATTATGTCCATAACTGCCTCTGCCTGAGTGAGGTCAATTTTTCCGTTGATGAAGGCTCGTTTTGTGAACTCACCTGCCTGTGCAGGACGCACGTTATATCGCAGAATTGTACGCAGAATCCGCTTTGTCACGAAAAGTCCGCCGTGGCACGAAAGCTCGGCAACGTCCTCACCCGTGTAGCTGTTCGGGGCGTGAAAAACGGTGAGAATGCAGTCGTCGATTCGTTCGCCGTTGTCGTGGGCGTAGCCGTATGTGCAGGTGTAGCCGTTCATTTCGACGGCTTTTTTGCCGCTTACCGAGCAGAAAACGCTGTCAGCAGCTTCGAGGGCATTTTCGCCGGAAATCCGTATTACGGCGATTCCTCCGACGGCATTCGGAGTTGAAATTGCGGCGATTGTCAAATAAAACACATCCTATCAAAAACAGGCGGAACTTATCCGCCCGTTAAAAATATTTTGGAATACCGCACTCTACTTGTGCGAGCTGTTAAAATTCGATTTTTCCGTAAAGACCGCCCTCAATTGAGTCCTCAGGCTTTGGGCGTTTGTAGTCCTTTTCAAAGCTTGTTGAGAGGTCTACGGGTTTGGCTTCTCTTACCGTGTCGTGGGGACGTTCGGTGCGGCGGTCATTTCTATCATTTGGAAAGCGTCTGTGCTGATTTGAGTCACGGCGGTCACCACTACCTGACTTTCTGTCATAATGCTTGGCGTTGATAGATGAAATAATAATTTTTCTGTAAGGCTCCTCACCGACCGAGCGTGATGAAACGCCCTCAATTTTGGCGATTGCCGAATGGATAACACGTCTTTCGTAAGGGTTCATTGGTTCAAGAGGCTGTGCACGACCTGTTCTGAGCACCGATTTTGCGACCTTTTCAGCAAGCTGCTGTAAAGTCACCTTACGTTTTGCTCTGTAGCCGAAGCAGTCGATAGTAATTCTGAAATAGTCCTTGTCACCCTTGTTGGAAATCATTGACGACAGGTACTGAATTGCGTCGAGAGTCTCGCCACGGCGACCGATTATAGTGCCATTTGCGTCGCTTACGATGTCGATAACGGCGGCGGAGCTGTTCTGATAAATTTTCAGTTCTGACTTTATCTGCATAGCGTTGAGAAGGGATTTTATGTAGTCCGAAGCAATTCTGACTTTCGGATTAAGCAGTGAGTCGTCCTCGATGAGTGTAAAGTTGTCGAGTGAGTAGTCCTCGTCCTCGCTGTCGGAAGTATTTGAAGCTGTGGAAGATTTTTCGGCGGTGACAGGTGAACATTTTTGTTCTGCCGAAATTTCTGAAGTTTTTTCTGAAGTTGGCGAATCTGCTGCCATTTTGGAAGCAGGTGAAGCTGAAGGTTGTGCAGAAGCAGTCGGTGCAGGGGAAGATGCAGGTTTTTCGGCAATTTCTGCTGCTTTATCAGCCGATTTATTTTCGTAGGAAGCTTTTACCTTAGCATCTACCTTGCCTATTCCGAGAAAGCCTTTTTTGCCTTCTTCTATGATCTCGAATGTGATTTCCGATACTGGAACTCCGAATTTAGCTGAAGCGGCAGCTTTTGCCTCTTCGACGTTGTTACCTGAAAAAATCTCAGTCATAACAAAACCTCCATAACCATTTTGTAATAAAATAAAATGAAAAAAATGATGAATAATGGCAGGGAATAATTAATTTTCGTCGCTGTAATCGTCACCGTATTTTTCCGCCATTCTGCGGCGAGCATCGTTTATCTGCTTGCGGTTGACGGCATTCACTTCTGAGCGTGACATTTTTTCGCCGTTTTCTTTAAGTGCAGCCTGTTTTTTCTGTTCTTCGATGACATTCTGCTGTTGTTCGAGCATTTTCTGCATAAAAGTTTTCTTGCCGCCGTTAGCCTCGGCGTACTTTCTTGCCTTTGCTCTGTCCTTTTCGCAAATAGCCTCGATACGTTCGTTAGTGAAGTAAGCGTTCAGAGCGGCTGTGATTGCGAGTGAGAAAAGTGACGAGAAAATCCAGTAGAAGCCGACACCTGCCGGTACCTTGTATGCAAAAAATATTGAAACAATAGGCATTGTGTACATCATTATACCCATACCTGCCATTTGCGGCATATCAGGGTTTACACGTTTCTGGTGAATCTGAGTATATACGGTATACAAAAGCTGTGCAACGCCTGCAAATATTGGTATCAGGAATAGACCTATTGGCTGGTCGGCACTGAGTGAAAATTTTGGCACTGCACCGAGATTTACGCCAAGAAAATTGAAGTTGCTGTTAAACTCAGTGACTCTTGAGACGAAATTCTCGCTGAGTCCTGAAAATTTTGATTCATTGCCTGAGAAAGCGCTTAAAATTTTAAGTTCGGATCTGAGGTCGTTGTTTGGAATTTTCTGACCGCATTTTATTGCAATCTGGACGGCATCGCTTATGACCGACTTATTGAATCTTAAAATATGTGTAAGCGGTTTGTAAACAACGTCGAGCACGCCAAACAGAAGAACCATCTGAACTACGGCAGGAAGGCACGAAGCCATCGGGTTTACGCCCTCTGCCTGATAGAGTTTCATTTGTTCTTCCTGCATTTTCTGAGGGTTATTGGCATAACTTTTTTTAAGTTTCTGAAGTTTTGGGTTTAGAAGCTGCATTCTTGCGGCATTTTTTTGTGTTTTGTAGTTGATTGGCGAAAGAATGATTTTTGTGACCAATGTGAATAAAATTATAGCAATTCCGTAATTATTTACAAGATTATATATCCACATCATAAGGTATCCGAAAGGAGTACCAAAAACATCGTATAAAATATTCAAATTAAAATACCTCTGAAAAACAAAATATGATTCACTGCTAAAGTAATAACGGCGTATATTCGCCGAAAACCGTCTTTTTGCGTTAAGCCTTTCATTGTATAGTGAGCCAATAAAAATCAGTCAGAGCTTTTGATGATAAAGTCTTATCTTGCTTTAGCTGTTCACTTATTAGATTGCTACAACAGTATCAAGGCAGCATAGGCACTCATGAGCTTGAGAATGCGTTATTAATTGTAACTTTTGTTTTCTGCACAAAATCAGGCAGATTTACGTCGCAAGGTAAATTTTTCCGGTACGGGGTCAATTCCGCCGGCAGACCATGGGTTGCACCTTAAAAGCCGCCATACAGCGAGAATCAGACCTCTTACAAAGCCGAATTTCTGTACTGCCTGAAGTGCATATGAGCTGCAGGTCGGGTAATATCGGCAGCAAGGCGGAAACATCGGTGAAATGAGCTTTCTGTAGATAATTATGAGCAGTTCGAGAACGTATTTCATTTATCCGAACCTTTTTGTGTTTGTTGGGAAAACAGCGTCCTGTTTATAAACGGAACAGCGCCGTGCTTCATATATTCTGACAAAACGGTCGATTTTACGCCATTTATAGCAGTTCTTGCTACAATAACGATATCGGTGCCTATTGGAAAGAGTGTTTCATTTTCTCTGTAGGCTTGTCTTATTATGCGTTTTGCACGATTTCTGCACACTGCGTTGCCGATTTTTTTGCCGGCAGTTATGCCGAGGCGGTTAAACGGGAGTTTATTTTTCCTGACGTAGATAACTATGTGTTTGCCTGCTGTGAACTTACCTTTTTTATAGAGTGCGGTGAAGTCCTTATTATTATTAAGTATTTCGGTATAAAGCATAAATTTCACTTCTGATGGGGGCATTACGGAACTTGTTGTTTCTCGCAGATTTTTTGCATATCATATTAAATTTCACAACAAAGATTCCATAACAAAAAAGACCACAAAAAAAATTTGTGGTCCGACTCGTTAGTAGGTTAATTTTGCTCTGCCCCTTGCTCTCCTACGAGCTAAAACCTTTCTTCCGTTCTTAGTAGCCATTCTTTTCATAAAGCCGTGCTCCTTTTTTGCGTGGAGCTTCTTAGGCTGGTAAGTTCTCTTCATAAAGACCGTCCTCCTCTCTGAGCAAATATATATGCCAATCGGCTATTTGCAATGAAATACAAATACATGGAGTGTCACTTGATTTCTCAATACACTCTGCATTATTTGATTATATCTTAATTTTCACAATATGTCAAGCATTTTCCGAAATTTTTTTCCTCTGCTTATCATTTATTTTTTCCTTCTCTTCTCTTTATTGATTTATCTTTCAACAATCTGTTGAAATCCTATGTTGAAAAAAGTTCTGCCGAATTTGATTATCCCTCTTGCAATTTATAATGTATTATGGTATAATTAGCTCAATTGTATTGTAGGAAATTATCGTCTGCTGACTTGAGTTTTCAACAAATCCTTACCTTCTATTTACTCCTGACCGTACTGCAACACGCTTCTCTATGCTTTTTTTCCGGCAACACCATACTATTTCGGTATTGCTTTCTTTTGTTGCCTCGTCTCAAGATTTGTTACTTTCTCATTCCGCTGCTTTCTTTCGGATATCTCTGATTCCCACTTTATTTAACCTGCTTTTCTTTGATATCCTCATTTTTTCTTTTCTTTCGCTTACGCCTCAGCTACATTTTTTCCTCTCTTTCATAATTATTTTTTACGGAGGTTTGCTCTTATGAATTCCTTTTCGGAAGTTTTTGAAAGCGTTAAAGCTTACTGCATCGAAGTAGGTAAAGTCAATGAGGTCGCTCTTAAAACCTGGATCGCCTCTCTTGAACCTGTCGAAATCGACGGCAAAAACGCTGTCTTTAAAGTTCAGTCTGAATTTCAGAAAACTATCGTTATCACTAATTACGATGATATCCTCAAAGAGGCTCTCAAAGCTGTTCTCGGCTTCGAGGTCGACATCGTCATCAACGTCGTCTCTATTACAAGCAACCCTAAAGTTCTTACCGACGACGAACTCGAGGAAAAACACGCTGAACTCGAAAAAAGCTACGAGTTCGCTGAGTATGACTACACTTTCGATACCTTCATTGAAGGTCGCTCTAACGAATTTGCTCTCGCTGCCTGCAAAGCTGTCGCAAAAAACTGCGGCGCTGACTACAACCCTCTTTTCATTTACGGCCCTTCCGGTCTCGGCAAAACTCACCTCATCACCGCTATCGCTAACGAGGTCAGAAAAAACCGCCCCTCATATAATGTTGTCTACGTCACAAGCGAGGTCTTCGGCAGCGAACTCATCAGCGCTATCAACAACAAGGGTATCTCAGATTTCCACGAGAAATACCGTAACGCTGACCTCCTGCTTATCGACGATATCCAATTCTTCGCCAACAAGGAACGTATGCAGGAGGAATTTTTCCACACCTTCTATAAACTCCACTCAGAAGGTAAACAAATCGTCATTACTTCTGATAAACCTCCTAAAGAACTCGTTACCCTTGAGGAACGTCTGCGTACTCGTTTCGAGGGCGGTCTTATCGCCGATATCTCCGCACCTGACTTCGAAACCCGCATCGCTATCATAAAACGTAAAGCTGAACTGCTTGACCTCACTATCCCAAGCGAAGTCGCTGAATTTATGGCAAACCGCCTTAAATCCAATATCCGTCAGCTCGAGGGCGCTGTTAAAAAACTCAAAGCTCTTAAACACCTTGCCGGCAGCCCTCCTTCTATTTCTATGGCTCAGAGCGTCATAAGAGATATCCTCACTGACGACCAGCCTATCCCTATCACTGTCGAAAAAATTATCTCCGAAGTCTCAACTGTCTACGGCGTCTCTCCTGACGATATACGCTCAAACAAACGCTCCTCTCAAATCTCTAACGCACGCAAAGTCGCTATTTACGTCGTAAGAGAAATTACTCAGATGCCTCTGGCTTCTATTGGCACAGAATTCGGCGGCCGTGACCACTCAACTATCGTTTACGCTGTCAACAACGTCGCCAACGGTCTAAAAAAAGACGCTAACCTCAATACCCTCGTCTCTGACCTTATCAAAAATATCAAAGATAAAAATAAAGCTTGATTTCAAAAAAAATTTTCGGCTTCTCTCATCTTGCGGACGCAGACGGCTTGCGTACGCAAGCAGGGGCTTTAAGTCGGCTGTTTTTCTTTATTCTATGAAGCTTCTTCCCCCGACTTAAAGCCCTTGATTTTCAAGTCCTACAGACTTGAAAATCCGTCTGCGTCTACGCTGCAATTTTGTGTTTAAACAGCTTTTCCATATCTTTCCACACAGTTTTCAACTGAGTGTTGAAAACACTGTTGAATCAGTTTTTCTCCGACTGTACGATTTGTCGGCTGCCAAAAAATTGGTCTGATTTTTTCTTTTCACTTTTTCAACCGCAAACCATATCAACACTTTCAATAATTTTATACACACAGTATTTTCAGTTTCCACTTTTTTATCAACTATTTATAAACTTCAACTCCACTTTTTTCTGACATTTCAACACCAATTTCTGACTTTTAACTTATGCTCTTTTTGTCAACTTCAGGCGGTTGAATTTATTTCTCTCAATCTTCCGTGCTATTTACCTGATTTTAACATATCCACACCCTCTACTACTACCACTATTTATCTTTTATCTTATCTTATCTCTTTATCTTTTTTCTTATCTTAACTTATCTTAACTTAAATCTCAAAAAGCAAAGCTTTAAAGCATCAGCTCTCTGAAAAGAACTCTTCATTTTTTAGGTTCTTTCTTTTACTTAAATTCTTTTGCATTTACTTTTTGTTACTTTCAAGGCTTAAACTAATTTCCTATAGAAAGGCGTTTTATTATGAAATTCTCATGCAGCAGACAACAGCTATGTGACGCTATAAACTGCGTATCACACGCTGTTTCACAGAAATCCACAATTGCCGCTCTCGAAGGCATAAAGCTCAATATTTCAGGCGATTTTCTCGAACTTACAGGCTACGATATGGAAATCGCTATCAGAACTTCTATTCCTGTACAATCAGACGATGACGGAGTTCTTGTTGTAAGCGCAAGACTTTTCAATGAATTCGTCAAGAGAATGGACGGCGATGCTATACTTATCGAAGTCGACCAGAACTTACAGATGAATATCTCAAGCAGTGCAACAGAATGCTCTATTTCTGCTATGTCTGCCGACGAATTTCCAGAGCTTCCTACCCTCAACCAGAACAGCGAACTCAAAATAAAACAGTCTGTTCTGAAATCAATGATTGCACAGACTACTTATGCTGCTTCAACCAACGAGAATAAACCTATTCTTACAGGCGCTCTCTTTGATATATATGACGGAAACTTCACTATGGTCGCTATTGACGGCTTCAGACTCGCTATCAGAAACGAAATTATTGACGATTCAGGTTCATATAAGTTCGTCGTACCTAAAAAAGCTCTCACAGAAGTTGCTTCACTCATAAAGGACGATAATCCCGAAGACCTATGCATAATCTGCACCGACAACAAACACATAATCTTTCAGATAAACGGATTTACTGTAATCTCACGTCTTCTCGAAGGCGAGTTCCATAACTACAAAAGAAGTATTCCCGATTCATTCAAAACCGAAATTATCCTCAATACAAGAGAATTTATCTCATGTATGGAACGCTGCTCTCTGCTTATCAACGACAAAAACCGTGCTCCGGTTAAATGCTCTTTCCAGAACGGCGAGGTCAGAGTCAACTGCAAAACCGCTATCGGTAAAGTAAATGACTGCTTTAAAGCCGATATCTCAGGCGAAAATGTCGAAATCGGCTTCAATAACCGCTACTGCCTTGAGGCTCTGCGTGCTGTTGACGGCGATAAGGTCAGAGTTCAGCTATCGGGCTGCAACAAGGTTATCAAATTTCTTCCGCTTCAGGGCGAAAGCTTCATCTACCTGCTTATGCCTGTTCAACTTAAATAATCAGATCACACCACTTTGATTTTCTACGCATATTCTTACTTTCGAGGTGATTTCTATGGAAGATATCAGAATTTCTACCGACTTTATTAAACTTGACTCTTTACTCAAATTTTCCGGTCTTGCAGATACAGGAGGCTTCGCAAAAGACGTTATCCAAAACGGCGAAGTCTCGGTAAACGGCGAAATATGCACTATGAGAGGCAAAAAAATCCGCTCAGGCGATGTCGTCTCCTTCGACGGCAGAGAGGTAAGGGTTCTGTGATTATTACCTGCGCTGATATAGACGGCTTCAAAAACCTGCATAATGTCTGCATTTCTCCCGACCCGCAATACAACATAATCATCGGCAGAAACGCTCAGGGCAAAACTAATCTGCTCGAGGCTATGTGGATCCTTACAGGCTGCAAAAGCTTCAGAGGCTCTCGGGATAAGGACTTTATCGCTCACGACGGCAAAGCTATGCACTCTCAAATATCTTTCCGTGACTTCCGCCGTGTACAGAAAATTTCCTTCGACCTCTCTAAAACTCAGGCCGGCAGGTCTATCTGCGTCAACGACGTTAAGGTTAAAGGCACAAGCTCCCTATTTGACATATTCAAGTGCATCGTCTTTACCCCTGATGACTCCGAAATTATTAAGGGTTCTCCCGAAAAACGCCGCAATTTCATCGATATGGCTGCTTCTCAGCTAAACCCGATTTCAGTTGTTCACCTCACCCGCTCAAACGCTCTTTTGAATCAACGCAACGCTGTTCTGAAAAACGTTATCACAGGTCTTTCAAAACGCTCAGAACTCTCGGTCTGGGACAAACAGGTCGCCAAAGAAGCCTCGTTCGTCTCTTTTATGCGATATGACTACGTTTCAAAGCTAAGCTGCGTCTGCAATCAGCTCTACAGAAACATCACAGGCGGCTGCGAAGAACTCTCTGTTGGCTATCGCTCCAACGTCTTCTCTCAACAGGATTTCTCAAATCTCCACTGCGGCCCTGAAGCTTATGACCTGTATTTCTCAAAATTACAGGAAAATACCGACTATGACCTTAAATTCGGCTACACTCACACAGGTATCGGCAGAGACGAAATTACGGTCAGAATCAACGGCTACAACGCTAAGGATTTCGCCTCGCAAGGTCAGATAAAAAGTGCTGCTCTTGTTATGAAACTCGCTCAGGCTCAGCTCTACTGCGCTCAGAGCCGTGAAACTCCCGTTGTTTTCCTCGACGACGTTATGGGCGAACTCGATGAGTCACGCCAGAAACTCGTCTTCGATATCGTTAAAAATATGCAGGTCTTTATCACCTGCTGCAACGAATCCGCTCTTCTTCCGGAAATTAACGGCAAGATATTTCGGGTTGCCGACGGTCTTGTCTCAGAGGAGGTCTGAAATCACTATGTATCTTCACCTCGGAAACGACGTGTGCGTCAACACGGACGATGTTATCGGTATATTCGATATCGAAAATACTACCGTTACCAAATCTACAAAAGAACTCCTCGAACGTGCCGGCAAACAAAATCACTGCGTCTACACTTCACTCGAAATGCCCAAAAGCTTCGTTATTACTACAAAAAATAATCGTGAGACTATTTTCGTTTCCCAGCTTGCGGCTGCTACTCTCGGAAAACGCCTCACTTCATATATGGCGGACTTCTAAAACTATTCCACATATGGCTACACATAAATTCTTAAACTTCCGCCTCAGATTTCTCCGCTCTGCGGCTTCACATAATGTTACAACCAATGTATATGGAGGTAAATAAATGACTCAGCAAAATCAAAACTATGACGAAAATGATATTCAGGTACTCGAAGGTCTTGAGGCTGTCAGAAAACGTCCGGGTATGTATATCGGCTCTACAGGCCCCAAAGGTCTTCATCACCTCGTCTACGAAATCGTCGACAACTCTATTGATGAGGCTCTTGCAGGATACTGCTCGGAAATTACCGTCAATATCCTCGAAGACGATGTTATTCAGGTTACCGACAACGGCCGTGGTATACCGACAGGCATACACCCTAAAGAAAAAATCTCCGCTGCTACCGTCGTTTACACCATTCTCCATGCCGGCGGTAAATTCGGCGGCGGCGGCTATAAAGTATCAGGCGGTCTGCACGGCGTAGGCGCTTCTGTTGTCAACGCTCTCTCAGAATGGCTCGAACTTACTGTCATGGACGGCTCTAAAGTCCACTTCCAACGCTTTGAACGTGGCAACTACTCTGAACAAATGAAAATTATCGGCGATACCTCGCAAACAGGTACTTCAGTTAAGTTTAAAGCGGATTCTCAGATTTTTGAAAGCACTGTCTACGACTACGAAGTTCTGCTTAAACGTCTTCGTGAACAGGCTTTCCTCAATGCCAGCATCAAAATTATCTTCAGCGACCTGCGTGACCCTGATAACGTCCGCTCAGAAAAACTCCACTATGAGGGCGGTATCCGCCAGTTCGTCGAGCATATCCACGCTACAAGAGGTCTTGAAAGCCTCTCCGATAAGGTCATATACCTCAGCGGTACTCAGGGCGACTCTTTCGCCGAAATCGCTATGCAATACAACGACAGCTATAACGAACTTATCCTTTCTTTCGCTAATAATATCCACACTGTCGATGGCGGTTCTCACGAAACAGGCTTCAAAAATGCCCTAACAAAAGTTATCAATGAGTACGGCAAAAACTTTGGTCTCCTGAAAGACGGCGATAAACTCACAGGAGACGATGTCAGAGAAGGTCTTACCGCTATCGTTTCAGTTAAACTCACTGAGTGCGAATTTGAAGGTCAGACAAAGGGCAGACTCGGTAACCCTGAAGTCAAACCTTTCATCGAAAAGCTTGTCTCGGAAAAGCTTATGAACTACCTCGAGGAAAACCCCGATATCGCTAAGCTTATCTTTGAAAAAAGCGTCTCAGCCCTCAGAGCCCGTGAGGCTGCTAAAAAAGCAAGAGAACAGGAACGCAGCAAAACTATCTTCGGTAAGTCCCCTATGCCGGAAAAACTCGCCGATTGCGCCGAAAGAGACAACAGATATACCGAAATCTATATCGTCGAGGGTGATTCAGCCGGCGGTTCCGCTAAACAAGGCAGAGACAGACGCTATCAGGCTATCCTCCCTCTTTGGGGAAAAATGCTTAACGTCGAAAAAGCCAGAATCGACAGAATCTATGGCAACGATAAGCTATCACCTGTCGTTACCGCTCTCGGAACAAGCCTCGGTGAAGACTTCGATATCTCTAAACTTCGCTACGGCAAAGTAATTATTATGGCAGATGCCGATGTCGACGGCGCTCATATCAGAACACTCCTGCTTACTTTTTTCTTCAGATTTATGCGACCTCTTATCTCAAACGGCAACATTTTTATCGCTCAGCCTCCTCTTTTCAGAGTAAAACGTGGCAAAAAACTCTACTACGCTTTCAGCGATTCCGAACGTGACAAGTATATAGCCGAACTCTCAGACGAAAACGGAAGCTCCGCTAAGGTTGAAGTTCAACGTTACAAAGGTCTCGGCGAAATGAACCCTGACCAGCTCTGGGAAACTACTATGGACCCCGAACGCCGCACTATCATCAAGGTAAATATGGAGGACGCTGTTAAGGCTGACGAGGTATTTACTATACTTATGGGCGATAAGGTCGAACCAAGACGTGACTTCATAGAGAAAAATGCCAAGTATGTCGAAAATCTCGACATCTGACCAATTACCCAAAAGGAGAAAAAATGGAAGAAAAATTACTCGAGAAAGAATATAATATTCCTTTCAATACTTTTTGTGACGCTTATAAAGAATTCCAGAAAAAATATGTCTGCCCAAGAAGCTACATTCTTATGTCAATTTTTCTCGTTCTTACTGCAATTTATGTCGTTGCCGCAGTCAAAGACCCTTCAAATAAACTCGCTTACATTCTCACCTTCGTTTGCTTCGCCTTCGCAGGCATCAACTGGTATAACCCAAAACGCATAAGACGCTCTTTGCTTGAGGGTGTTCGGGAAATAGGCGATGACCGCTACAAAATTACCCTCTTTGACACCTACATCGAAATATCTACTCTGCAAAGTCCATCTGACTCAGATGAAAAGCCGGAGCCACAGAAAATACAAGAATCCGCTGAAAATTCCGAATCACCTGAGAATTGCGACGTTTTCGACACGTCGGAAAGCAGCGGCGGCAGCAGTGACGAAAATATCTTCCCCGACGATGCATCGCAAGTTATCGAAAGCTCTAAACTGTTTTTTAACAAGGGTCTCAGAATAGTCGAGAAAAATAACTTCTTTATGCTCTATCAGGTCAGGGAAATGTTCTACGTTGTTCCAAAATCTAACTTCTCCGAAGATGAAATCAACATTCTTCGCTCCAAAATACAGAAATAATGCGTAAATTTTCAGCTTCATCGCAGCTAAGTTTTCGCCGTTACAGGAGGTAATAGCTTGTTTAACGATAATTCAAAAGTTCTTCACGTAGATATCGTGGACGAAATGCAGAAGGCTTCTCTGGAATATGCTATGTCCGTCATAGTTTCAAGAGCACTGCCGGACGTTCGTGACGGTCTCAAACCCGTTCACAGACGTATTCTCTACACTCTCCACGAAAACGGTCTTACACCTGATAAAGAGTACAGAAAATGTGCCGATACTGTCGGTTCTGTTCTCGGTCGCTATCATCCACACGGCGACGCTTCGGTTTATGACGCTCTTGTCCGTCTGGCTCAGGATTTCTCTATGCGATACCCTCTGGTTGACGGTCACGGAAACTTCGGCTCGGTCGATGGCGACGGTGCCGCCGCTTACCGTTATACCGAAGCTAAAATGGCTAAGCTCACACTCGATATGCTCACCGATATCAACAAGGATACCGTCGATTTCGTCTCAAACTACGACGACAGACTAAAAGAACCTGCTGTTCTTCCGTCAAGATTCCCAAATCTTCTCGCAAACGGCTCAAACGGTATCGCTGTCGGTATGGCTACTAATATCCCTCCGCACAACCTTGCTGAGGTAATCGACGCTATAAACCTCGTTATCGACACCCCGGACTGCTCACTCGATGACCTTATGTCCTGCATTCAGGGTCCGGATTTTCCAACAGGCGGCATCGTTATGGGCAAGGCAGGTATCCGTGCGGCTTACGGTACAGGCCGTGGTAAGATTATTCTTCGCTCAAAAACTCACTTCGAGGAGATAAAAGGCAGAAATTGCATCATCATTGACGAAATCCCTTATATGATACGCAAAACAAAACTTATTGCAAGCATTAATGAGCTTCTAAAGGACAAACGTGTTGAGGGCGTTTACGACCTCCGTGACGAATCAGACCGTGACGGTATGAGAATCGTTATCGAACTCAAAAAAGAAGCTATGCCTAAGCTTATCCTCAACAAGCTCTTCGCTCTCTCAAAAATGCAGGATACTGTCGGCATTATTATGCTCGCTATCGTCGGCGGTGAACCAAAAATCCTTACTCTGAAAGCTATGCTTCAGAACTATATCGACTTTCAGGTTGAGGTCATCACAAGAAGAACTAAGTTCGACCTCAGAAAAGCTCTCGAAAAAGCCCATATTCTTCAAGGTCTGGCTCTTGCTGCCGACTACATTGACGAGGTTATCACTATTATCCGTGCAAGCAAAAACGTTGTCGATGCTAAAGTCGCCCTCATCGAAAGATTTAAGGACGCCGATATGTCAGCAATCCTCGACAGGTCTGAATACGATATGACAGGTCTCTGTCTTGAGGGCAGAATCGGTCTGTCCGAAGAACAGGCTGAGGCTATCGTTCAGATGCGTCTTGGTCAGCTTTCAGGTCTGGAACGCCGCAAAGTTACTGACGAGCTTTATGAACTTCTCAAGAAAATTACCGAATATGAGGATATACTTGCCGATATCAACAAGGTTTACGATATCATAAGAACTGACCTCGCCGAAATTAAACGTAAATTCAGCGACCCTCGCCGTACTCAGATAGAATCAGTAAGCGGTGAGGTAGATATCGAAGACCTTATTCCGGTCGAGGAATGCGTTCTTACACTCACAAACAATGGCTACATAAAACGCTCTCCTGCCGATGCTTACAAAATTCAACGCCGTGGCGGTCGTGGCGTAAACGGTATGAAACAACGTGACGAGGACTTCGTTCAGGAAATGTTCATCTGCTCAACTCACGACAGTATCCTCTTTATCTCCGACAAGGGCATTATGTATAAGCTCAAATGCTACGAGATTCCTGACGGCTCAAAGGCTTCAAGAGGCGTAAACCTTGTTAACCTTCTGCCACTCGGCGAAAACGAAAAGGTCGCTGCTATGCTCCGTACAAGCGGCTTCAATGAGGACGCTTTCATTGTTACTGTTACCAAAAACGGCAAGATTAAAAGAACTTCCCTCTCTCTTTTCAAAAATGTCCGCAAAAACGGTCTTATCGCCGTTGGTCTCGATGATGGCGACGAAATCGCCGGCGTTCGTATGACAGACGGCAACGCTCAGCTCTTTGTCGCTACTCACAACGGTATGGCTATAAGACTTCAGGAGGACAAAATCAGACCTATCTCACGTTCGGCTCACGGCGTAAAAGCTATCAAACTCCGTGACGGCGATTACGTCGTTTCTATGGCGAGAATCCGTGAAGGTGCATCACTCCTGACCGTCACCGACAAGGGCTTCGGCAAACGCACGGACATCGAAAACTACAGAATCCAGAACCGTGGCGGTTTCGGTCTTACAAACTACAAGGTCGATGACGAAAGAGGTCACGTCTGCGGCATCAAGGTCGTTGACGAATCAGACGACATTATCCTCGTTTCAAGCGAAGGCGTTATTATCCGCATAAGATGCGCCGATATCCGTATTATGGGCCGTATCGCAAAGGGCGTAAGAGTTATGAGAGTTCAGGACGACTCATCGGTTGTCGCTTTCACAAGAACTGACCACGACGATGATGAGGAACTCGCTGAGGTCGAACAGCTCTCGGACGAACAACTCCTCGCCGAAGAGGCTGAAGCCGAAATCGAAGAGAAAAACGAAATTATTATCGAAAGTCCCGAAAATCCGGACGATGATGACGATAACGACGATAATAAGGATAACAATTAATCCAAACTTTGTATTTACGGCATTTTTTACACTTGATTCTGTCTGTTATTTATGATATAATTGCTTCATTCACTTATACCGCACATTTAGTGCGGTTTTGCATTAAAAGGTATTCAATATTATATCACGTCTTTAGACGTCTATGGAGGTTTATTATGAAAAATCGCTTGATTTCTGCTGTTACTGCCGCTGTTATCTCAGTCTGCTCTGTCGCTTCGGCTGTTATTCCGGCTTTCGCTGAGGATAATTCTGCTAAAAATCTGCTCGTGCTCGGCGACAGTATCGCAACAGGTTACAATGTTACCGGCAACGTAAATCTCAATTACGGTCAGATAGTTGCTGATTACTACGGCTGCACTGCTGTAAACAAAGCCGAAAACGGTCTCACATCCGACGGTCTTATCACTAAACTTACAAGCGACTCAGACGTTAAATCCGCTGCTTCAACTGCCAGCGTAATCCTCGTTTCTATCGGCGGTAACGACCTTCTCGGCGCTACTAAGACTGCGGCAGGTGAGCTTATCGCAAAATGGTGCGCAAATCCATCTGATACCTACTTCTACGGCAAGACAAATCTCGACTATATGAGCGCTCTCAAGGTAATTCAGGGCGTAACTGACGAAAAACAACAGCAGTCTTATGCCTCTGACCTCTTTGCCGCTATAAACTCAGCTACCTCAGCTCAGGTTACTGCTTCTGCTCCTAAGCTTACTCAGATAAGGTCGCTTATAAGCTCAGTAAACCCAGATGCGGAGGTCGTTTTCCAGACTATATACAACCCTTTCGCCGTAAGCGAAAGCACTATCAACCTTATGTCACTTCAGTACAGCCAGTCTTACGTTACAGCATACAACCAGCTCAACTCTATTGCAAGAATTGCTATCTCAAGATATAATAACAATATCTCTAAGCTTTCAAATGTAAAGATTGCTGATATATATGACGCTTTTACCGAAAATAATACCGATTCTCAGCTAAATAACGACTCAAAAGGCTATGCTCACGCTCTTACAGGTATCCTCGCTTCAGGCGATAAACGAGACATTCACCCAAATCAGCTCGGTCACCTCGCTATTGCTGCAAAGGTTATTCAGACTATCGGCAACATAAAACTCGATGAAACTTCACTTTACAAAACATACATTGCTTTGCCTGAGCTTCAGCGTGACGCTCTCCCTCTTGAGGTTCGCAACTCAATCGAAACCGCCACTACTGTCAAAAAAGGCGATATTAATGACGACAGAGCTATCGATGCTATCGACGCTTCCGCTGCACTCACTTACTATTCTGCAATTCAGGGCGGCACTACTGCCAAAAATTATTCAGATGTACGCAAAACTGCCGCTGATGCAGATAATAACGGTGCTATTGATGCCGGTGACGCTTCAATTATCCTAACTCACTACGCTTCTGTTCAGACAGGCGGAAAAGGTATACTATAAGCCGTTTAATGACATTTTCAAGCCTGCATATCTTACGGATTCATACTGCTTGCAGACTCTTTGGAGGTAAACTTAATAATGCATACTATCTATCTTGCTATTCCTTGCTATAACGAAAAAGAAGTTTTGCCCGAAACCTCAAGACAACTCAAGGAAAAAATGTTTTCCCTCATAAATGATAAGAAAATCTCCCCGAACAGCCGTATCGTCTTCATCGACGACGGCTCTAAGGACAATACTTGGGAAATCATAAGCTCCCTTCACCAAAGCGACCCAATATTTCAGGGCATAAAGCTTTCTCATAACAAGGGTCACCAGAACGCTCTGCTCGCCGGTCTTATGACTCTCAAGGACAGATGCGATGCCGTGATTTCCCTCGATGCCGACCTTCAGGACGATATCAACGCTTTCGATGAAATGATTGATAAATTTGAGGACGGCTGCGAAATCGTCTACGGCGTAAGAAGTGCAAGAAAAACCGACACTTTCTTTAAAAAAACTACCGCCGAAGGCTTCTACAAGCTCATGAACGCTATGGGCGTAGAAACCGTCTACAACCACGCCGACTACCGACTTATGAGCCGAAAAGCTCTTTGCGGTCTTGCAGAATTTAAAGAGGTCAACCTCTTTTTGCGTGGAATTATCCCTATGATTGGATATAAATCAGACTCGGTCTACTACGAGAGACACGAGAGACTTGCCGGCGAATCTAAATACCCTCTTAAAAAAATGCTCGCTTTCGCTATGGAAGGTATCACTTCACTTTCAATTAAGCCTATAAGGCTTATAACTGAACTCGGTGTCGCTATATTCGGCGTCAGCGTTATTATGCTCATCTATATCCTCGTTCGTCACTTTATGGGCGCTACAATCGAGGGCTGGAGCTCAATCGCTGTCTCTGTCTGGGCAATCGGAGGTCTGCAACTGCTCGCTATCGGCATCATCGGCGAGTATCTCGGCAAAATTTACCTCGAAACTAAACAACGCCCAAGATTTATCATCGAAACCTTCCTTAACGATGATTCCAGTAAATAATCGCTTTTTTTCAACATTTTTTCCTTTATTGCAAAAAAATTGTTGAAATTCTCTGTACTTCGGTGTATACTGTAAGTGTAATGTGTTTTCTCATTATTGAATATATTCACTTTTTATTCATTCTAAGTGCATAAATTTATGTTTTATGCACTTTTATTCCTTAATTTTCTAAAATTTTGAATAATTATTCATTTTCTATTGACTTTTCTTCCAGATGGTGTATAATTATCTTAATCTATTTTTTATTCGGAGGTTTTATTATGGCTAAGGAAATTAAAAAAGTTGTTCTTGCTTACTCTGGCGGTCTCGATACTTCTATCATTATCCCGTGGCTCAAGGAAAATTACAATAACTGCGAGGTTATTGCCGTTTCAGGTGACGTAGGTCAGGACAGCGAACTCGACGGTCTCGAGGAAAAAGCCCTCAAAACAGGCGCTTCAAAGCTCTACATCGAACACCTTACTGAGGAATTTATAACCGATTACGTCTTCCCTACTGTTCAGGCAGGCGCTATTTACGAAAACAGATATATGCTCGGTACTTCTTTCGCAAGACCTATCATCGCCAAGAGAATCGCCGAAATCGCTCTCAAAGAGGGTGCTGACGCTATCTGCCACGGCTGCACAGGCAAGGGCAACGATCAGGTAAGATTTGAACTCGCTATCAAGGCTTTCGCCCCTGATATGCAGATTATCGCTCCTTGGAGAATCTGGGACATCAAGTCAAGAGACGAGGAAATCGATTACGCTGAAGCTCATAATATTCCTTTGAGAATTAATCGTGAAACTAACTATTCTAAAGATAAGAATATCTGGCACCTTTCACATGAAGGTCTCGACCTCGAAAATCCTGCAAATGAACCTCAGTATGAGAAAAAAGGCTTCCTCGAAATGGGCGTTTCTCCTATTGATGCCCCTGACAAGCCTACTTATATCACGCTTCACTTTGAAAAAGGCGTTCCAACTGCTATAAACGGCAAAAATATGGGCGCTGTTGAACTCGTTAAAACTCTCAACAAGCTCGGCGGCGAAAACGGTATCGGTCTGGCTGACCTCGTTGAAAACCGTCTCGTTGGTATGAAGTCAAGAGGCGTTTACGAAACTCCGGGCGGCGCTATCCTCTACCACGCTCACGAAGTTCTCGAAACTATTACTCTCGACAAGGAAACCGCAAGAGTTAAGCAGTACCTCGCAATCAAGTTCGCTGACATCGTTTACAACGGTCAGTGGTACACTCCTCTGCGTGAGGCTATGTCAGCTTTCGTTACCGAAACTCAGAAAACTGTCACAGGTGACGTAAAACTTAAACTTTACAAGGGTAACATCATCAATGCCGGCGTTACTTCACCTTACACTCTCTATGATGAGGAAGTCGCTACTTTCGATGAGGATAATGTCTATAATCAGGCTGATAGTGCCGGATTTATTAACCTCTTCGGTCTCCCTGTAAAAGTTCGTGCAAAGCTTCAGCAGAAAAGAAACAACAAGTAATTTTATACTCACCTCGGGCGAACTCTTACGGTTCGCCCCGTGAGCTTAATATATGTTACTTTATATCACATTCACTAAATTTTGTGTGCCTCTGAAAACCTGTTTTTCTAAAATATGCTTTCAGACGCACACCGTGTGAGGAGTTTTTTCTATGGCTAAAATGTGGGCAGGCAGATTCTCTAAGGAAATCGACGAAACCGTCAACGCTTTCAATTCTTCTATCTCGTTCGACGGCCGTATGTACCGCCACGATATTCAGGGCAGCATAGCTCACGCTACCATGCTCGGCGACTGCGGTATCATCTCAAAAAATGACAGCCTCTTAATTATCGACGGTCTTAAAGGCATTCTCGCCGATATCGACAACGGTTCACTTCAGCTTGACCCGTCTGCTGAGGATATCCATATGTTCGTTGAAGCTGAACTTACTAAACGTCTGGGCGATGTCGGTAAGCGTCTGCATACCTCACGTTCCAGAAACGACCAGGTTGCTGTCGATATCAGACTCTGTCTGCGTGACGAAATTGACGAAATCTATAAGCTCGTTAAACAGCTTGCTGTCACTATATATAATCTCGCTTTGCAACACACTGAAACTATTATGCCGGGCTATACTCACTTGCAGAGAGCTCAGCCAATTACTTTCGCTCATCATCTCCTCGCTTACGACTGGATGCTCATTCGTGATATGCAAAGACTTCAGGATACAAGAAAACGTATGAATTTCTGTCCTTTGGGCAGCGGCGCTCTTGCAGGTACTACTTACCACACCGACAGAAAACAGACTTCATCTTTGCTCGGTTTCACAGCTCCTATGCCAAATAGCCTCGACGGCGTTTCGGACAGGGATTTCTGCGTCGAACTCAACTGCGCTCTCTCCCTCATTATGACTCACCTTTCAAGATTTTCCGAGGAAATTATTATGTGGTGCTCGTGGGAATTTAAATTCATCGAGCTCGACGACGCTTACGCTACAGGCTCTTCTATTATGCCACAAAAGAAAAACCCCGATATCACCGAGCTTATCCGTGGCAAGACCGGCAGAGTAAACGGCGACCTCGTCACCCTGCTTACAATGCTCAAAGGTCTCCCTCTTGCTTACAACAAGGATATGCAGGAGGACAAAGAAGCTATTTTCGATGCTATTGATAACGTAAAGCTTTGCGTCAAAACTTTCACCCCTATGCTCGCTACTATGCGTGTCATAAAGGACAATATGAGAAAAGCTGCCGCAAAAGGCTTCATTAACGCTACTGACTGTGCTGATTACCTCGTTAAAAAAGGTATGCCATTCAGGGACGCTTACAAAATTACAGGTACTCTTGTTGCTCTTTGTATCGAGAAAAATCTTACTCTCGAAACCCTTCCGCTTGAACAGTATCGCAAAATGTCAGAGCTCTTCAGCGATGACGTTTACAATGCTATCAGCCTCGAAACCTGCGTGAGAGAACGTAAATCCGAGGGTGGTCCGTCTCCTGATGCTGTGGCTGAGCAGCTTGCTCTGGTTGCACAGCAGCTCGGTATCTGATATGAAGAAAAAAGATTTAACATTTATCATCGGCATCTCTATCCTCGCCGCTGTTATCTGGATTGTCGGCGAACTCATTATGATGAAACTCCACTTCCCGAGACACTTTTACATCATCTGGCGTGTTTTTATTGTTACAGCTACCTGCGCTGTCAGCGTCCGCCACGCTTTCTCAGAGGAGATTCAGGAAAAATCAGATGCCACAGAAAAATTCAACAGAAAATCACACAGGAAATAACCCCATTTTACACCGTTTTTCCTGATGCTTAGGAGGTTTGCTTATGTCCGTTAAGGTTTACATAGATGGTCAGGAAGGTACAACAGGTCTGAAAATTCTCGAACGCTTTGAAAACAGAAACGATATCCAGCTTCTGCGTATAAGCGACGAGCTTCGCAAGGATTCTGCCGAAAGAGCAAGACTTATAAACTCCTCTGACTTCACTTTTCTTTGTCTTCCCGATGACGCCGCAAGAGAAGCGGTTTCTTTCGTCACTAACCCAGATGTGCGTATTATCGACGCTTCTACCGCTCACAGAACTAACCCGGACTGGGCTTACGGTTTTCCTGAACTTTCGGCTACTCACAGAAATAAAATCGTCAGCTCAAAAAGAGTCGCTGTTCCGGGCTGCTACGCAAGCGGTTTCAATTCAATTGTTTACCCTCTTGTAGCAAATAACGTTATCCCAAATGACTTTCCTGTATTTGCTTATGCTACGTCAGGCTACAGCGGTGCCGGCAAAAAAGCTATCGCCGTTTACGAAAGTGCCGATAAACCTTCGGATTTCTTCAGCCCTCGTCAGTACGCCCTCTCTCAGCAACACAAGCATCTGCCGGAAATGCAGGCGGTTTCAGGTCTTAAATTCCCGCCTATGTTCAACCCTATGGTATGCGACTATTTCAGCGGTATGGTAGTTTCTGTTCCGATTCAAACAAGACTCCTTTCAGGTAACGTCACAGCTCAAAGCGTTCACAAAATGCTTTCACAGCATTATGCTGACGCAAAACTTGTCAAAGTTATGCCTCTTATGCCTATAGATGAACAGAAAAAATTCTTCCTCGCTTCAAATGCCCTCAGCGGTGACTGCCATATGGAAATCTTCGTTTTCGGCAACGATTCGCAAATTCTCCTCTGTTCACGCCTCGATAACCTCGGTAAAGGTGCAAGCGGTGCTGCCGTTCAGTGCCTGAATATTATGATGGGTATCGACGAAACTACCGGTCTTGTCTGACCTTACTATATTTTTTCAGGAGATGCTTTCCTATGAAACTTAAAAAAATTAAAAATATCGAGTTCGCTCAAGGCGGCGTCTGTGCTGCTAAAGGCTTCAAGGCCGGCGGTATTCAGTGCGGTCTGGCTCACTCGGGTGCTTCGGTCACTAAAAAGAAAAACGATATCGCCCTCATTCTGGCTGATAATATCTGCACCGCCGCTGCCGTCTACACCACTAATAAGGTCAAGGGCGCTCCGATTCAGGTCACTAAAGAACATATAGTCAACGGTCTCGCAAGAGCTGTTATCGTAAACTCTGTCAACGCAAATACCTGCAATGCCGATGGTATCGACAAAGCTCGCAAAATGTGCAGCCTCGCCGCAAATCAGCTCGGTATCAGCGAAAACGACGTTATAGTCGCTTCAACCGGCGTTATCGGTCAGCCACTTCCAATCGAGCCGATAGAAAACGGTATGAAGTCACTCTGCGAAAGCCTCTCATATGACGGAAATTCCGCCGCTCTTGAGGCTATTATGACTACAGACACACAGCCTAAGGAAATCGCTGTTAAATTCAAAATCGGCGACAAGCTCTGCACTATGGGCGGTATGCTCAAGGGCAGCGGTATGATTCACCCAAATATGGCTACTACCCTCACTTTTATCACAACAGATATCTGCATTTCTGCTGAGCTTTTACAGAGAGCTTTGAGCGACGTCGTAAAAATTACGCTTAACAGAGTAAGCGTTGACGGTGATACCTCCACAAACGATATGGTCTGCGTTCTCGCTTCAGGCTTGGCTCAGAATACTAAAATTTCACACGAGGACGCCGATTTCGACGCTTTCAGAGACGCTCTCTATACCGTTATGCTGAACCTTGCCCGTATGATGGCTCGTGACGGCGAAGGTGCTACAAAGCTCATCGAATGCCTCTGTGCCGGTGCGGATACAGAGAAAACTGCCGAAATCGTCGCAAAATCTGTAATCACTTCAAACCTCTTCAAGGCAGCTATGTTCGGCGAGGACGCAAACTGGGGCAGAATCCTCTGCGCTGTCGGCTACGCTCAGGCGGATTTCGACATTGCAAAGGTCGATGTAAATATCGGCTCCGAAAAGGGCATTATCGCCGTTTGCAGACACGGTGCAGGTGTCGATTTCTCTGAGGAAACCGCCAAGGATATACTCTCTCAGGACGAAATTCAGATATACATAAACCTCAACGACGGTAACGCTTCCGCTACCGCATGGGGCTGCGACCTCACCTACGATTACGTCAAAATCAACGGCGACTACAGAAGCTAAGTTTTTTATCCCTCTAAAATGCCTGTTTACCGCTTATTTTGACTACTAAGGAGATTATTATGGACTCAATTTCCAATAAGGACAGAGCTAACGTGCTGATTGACGCTTTACCATATATTCAAAAATATAACAACAAAATCATTGTCGTTAAATACGGCGGCAACGCTATGACAAACAACGAACTAAAAGACGCTGTTATGAGCGATATCGTCCTTTTGTCTCTTGTCGGCATAAAAGTCGTTCTCGTTCACGGCGGCGGCCCCGAAATCAGCGAAATGCTCAAGAAACTCGATATTCCAAGTAAATTTATCGGAGGTCTCAGATACACAGACTCCGATACGATTGACGTCGTAAAAATGGTTCTTGCAGGAAAAGTTAACAAGGAACTCGTTCAGCTGCTCGCTCAGCATAAGGGCAGTGCCGTCGGTCTTTGCGGTATCGACGGAAAAATGCTCATCGCTGAAAAAAAATCAGGCGAAAACGGTCAGGACCTCGGATTTGTTGGCGATATCGTTAAGGTAAATACCAAACCTATCACCGATGCCCTCGCTAACGGCAATATCCCTGTTATCGCTACGGTCGCTACCGACGAAAACGGCAATACTTATAATGTCAACGCCGATACTGCTGCCGCAAGAATTGCTGCCGAGCTTTCCGCCGAAAACCTCATTCTTATGACCGATATCGCCGGTCTTTTACGCAACAAGGACGACCCGTCAACTCTCATTCCGTCACTTAATGTAAGCGAAGTTCCGTTTATGAAGCGTCAGGGTATCATATCTGGCGGTATGATTCCAAAAATCGACTGCTGCGTTGAGGCAGTCCGCCGTGGCGTCAGAAAAACCGCTATTATTGACGGCAGAATACCTCACTCAATACTCATCGAAATTCTCTCAAATGAGGGAATCGGTACTCAGTTTACATGATACTTTCTGCGGTAAAGCTCGCCCCTGTAGTCATTGCCGCTGTTCTTACCGGCATAGGTCTTTTTCTTAAGGACAGACCAAGAGGTAAATTTCGCCACGGCATTCAGACTGACGCTGTTGTCTGCGATATTGCTGTCAGAAATGTCTGCTACAAGCACAGACAAAATCAGTACAAAGTTATGTCACCCAAGGTACAGTTTTCCTACGGCGACAAATCTTTCATTGCAGTCTACCCTTTCTTTATCAACGAAAATTCATTCAATTTCAAGGTCGGCGACAAAATTCATATCCGTTTTGACCCCAAAAATCCCAACCGCTTCTTCATCGAAAACGATGGCAGCAAAAATAATATTTCGTTTTCATTTATTTGTTGCGGATTGTTCATAATAATTTCATATATTATTATTATAATTAATTATAGATGATTCCACACACCTTATATTACTTTGTGTATTTTGCACAAAGCTTTCATTCGTATAATTTTTCCTTCCATAGTCTTTATATGGTCGGAATTCCACATTACATCTGCATCTCACTAAATGTTATACCATTATATATTTTGCATCTTTATATTACTTGCAGATAGTCTGTTTTTTAAAGGAGAGAATAAAGTGAGCACTATTGATAAATTCAACAAAAATATTATGCATACATACGGTCGCTATCCACTCGTTATGGAATCTGGTAAGGACAGACGCTGCAAGGACGAAAACGGTAAGTCCTACATAGACTTCGGCAGCGGTATCGGCACAAATTCTCTCGGCTACTGCAACGATAAATGGGTAGATGCTGTCTGCAATCAGGCAAAACAGCTCCAACACAGCTCAAATTATTACTACACAAGAGTTCAAGCCGACTTCGCTGACCTTCTTTGCAACACAACCGGCTACTCTAAGGTATTTTTCGGCAACAGCGGTGCTGAAGCCAACGAATGCGCTATCAAAATTGCAAGGAAATACAGCTTTGACAAATACGGCAAAAACCGTCACAATATAATAACTCTCGTCAACTCATTCCACGGAAGAACTATTTGCACACTCTCCGCTACCGGTCAGGACGTCTTTCATAACTACTTCTTCCCGTTCGTTGACGGTTTCATTAACGTAGAAGCAAATAACATTGATGACCTCAAGGATAAGCTCGATGGCTCTGTCTGTGCCGTCATGATTGAATATATTCAAGGAGAGGGCGGCGTTAATGCTCTGAATCAGGACTTCGTTGACGCTATATTCTCTCTTTGTCAGCAAAAAGACGTTCTCGTTATCGCCGATGAGGTTCAGACAGGTGTCGGTCGTACGGGAAAATTCCTTGCAGGCGAACATTTTGGCAAAAAAGCTAACATTGTAACTCTCGCTAAAGGTCTTGCAGGCGGAGTTCCGATTGGTGCGTGCCTCGCTGACGAAAAATGCGCCGACGTTCTTTGTGCAGGTACTCACGGCTCAACTTTCGGCGGAAATCCTCTGGCTTGTGCCGGCGGTACTGCCGTTCTTGAAACCGTTACAGCCGACGGCTTCCTGCAAAATGTCACCGAAAAATCCGAATTTATTCGCTCGGAACTTCTCAAAATTGACGAGGTTCAGAGCCTCAGCGGCATCGGTCTTATGATTGGAATCAGTCTTAAAACTAAAAAAGCCGCCGATGTTGTAAAAGCTGCTCTCGATGAAGGACTCCTTCTGCTGACCGCTAAGGAAAAAATCCGTCTGCTTCCCCCACTTACCATAGATAAACAGGAAATCCAGGAAGGCGTAGCTATTTTACGGAAACTTCTGGAGGTGTAACTTATGGAACTGTTCGTTATACCCAAGGGAAGTAAATTCTTCGTTCAGGACAAAAAAGAACGTGAGCTTTATACAGTAAAGAAAAAGACTTTCGGCAACAGGTATTTACTGCTCGATGCAAGCGGCTATGAACTTTACTCAATCACTCAGCTAAAAGAAGGCAAAAAACCTGAATTTCAGGTTGATCTGAACGAAGAAATATTTATGACTATTAAATGCCTTTCACTTTTCCTTGACCCATCTATAGAATGTATAGGAAAAGATATGACCTTCTTGCTCAAAAGTACAGACAGAAGAAACTTCATTATGACTAAAAACGGCAACGAAATGGGTAAATTAACGACTGTTACTCTCATGACCGGTGACCTTCAGTACGAACTACAAATAGATGACAAGGAATTTGATGACTATTTTCCTCTTTTCGCTGTAGCTATCGATAAAGCTTTCGGCGATATCAACAGAAGCAAATAGCTTTAACTGCATAACTTTATACTACATATACCGAAAGGATTTATTATGAAACATCTTTTAAAAATGTCTGACCTCTCTACGGAGGAAATTCTCGATATTCTTAACCTCGCTGACCAGCTTAAATATGAACTAAAACACGGTATTCCGCATAATCACCTCAAGGGCAAAACCCTCGGTATGATTTTCCAGAAAGCTTCAACCAGAACAAGAGTTTCTTTCGAGACAGGTATGTATCAGCTCGGCGGATATCCACTTTTCCTTTCATCTGCTGACCTCCAGATCGGCAGAGGTGAACCCGTTCAGGATACCGCAAGAGTCCTCTCACGCTACCTCGACGGCATTATGATAAGAACTTTTGAACAGAAAGAGGTCGAGGATCTCGCTAAATTCGGTCAGATTCCGATAATTAACGGTCTTACCGACTTCGCTCACCCTTGCCAGGTTCTCGCTGACCTTATGACTATCCGTGAAGTGAAAAATGTCTTTGACGGTCTCAAAATGTGCTTTATCGGTGACGGAAATAATATGGCTAACTCGCTGATAGTTGGCGGTCTCAAGGTCGGAATGGAAGTCGCTGTTGCCTGCCCGAACGGTTTTCACCCGGATAAACAGGTACTTGACTTTGCAAATAGTTTTGACTGCTTCACACTTACTGACTCACCTGCCGTTGCCGCTAAGGACGCTGATGTCCTGATTACCGACGTTTGGTCGTCTATGGGTATGGAGGACGAAATCGAAATGCGTAAAAAAGCTTTCAAGGGCTACCAGATTAACGACGAAATTATGGCTGTTGCAAAGAACGATGCTATGGTAATGCATTGCCTACCGGCACACCGTGAGGAGGAAATTACTACAAAGGTATTTGAGGCTCACGCTAAAGAGATTTTCGAGGAGGCTGAAAACCGTCTCCACGCTCAAAAAGCCGTTATGGTCAAGCTCATGGCTGACAATTAAACTACAATTGTATCATCAAGGCGTCTTTCAATTCGGAGGACGCCTTTTTAGTTCAAACTTTTTCAACATTCTTTTCAAAAGATGTTGAAAGTTCAGCGGGATTTCCCAGCTGCAAGCGGTTTTCGTAGATTCTCACTTTTCAACACTCCTTTAAATGCGTGTTGAAAAATTTCTGATTCAGTAATGTTTTAAGCAACATCTGAGAAATCTTTTGCAGTGTTGGATTAAATTGTGTACAATAGGCAATGGTCAAAATTAGTGAAAATGCCTATAGTTTATTTGTAAAAAAAATGTTATAATATATATATCAACGTGCTGTCGCTATGGGAGATGTAAGTCCTGTTGACGTCAGTGCGTTTTTTATTAAGGCTTTTGTTGACAAAATAACTGCCTTGAAAAATATTTTCAGGAGAGGAACGGTCAGGATTATGTTTAAAATTGATGAAACAGTTAATTACAGCTCTTGCGGTCTTTGCAAAATTGCAGACATAGCCAAAAAGGACTTCACCGGAAAAAATGAGGACTACTACGTCCTAAAACCTGTAACTCAGGAAAATCTTACATACTATGTTGCGGTCAATAACAAGTCGCTTACCGACAAAATGTATCCCACACTTTCTAAATCACAGATTTACGAGCTTATTAAAGCTATGCCGGACGAAAAAGAAATCTGGATCGACAATGACTACGTTCGCCAGAGCAAATATAAGGAGATTCTCGCTTCCGGAGACAGACTCGAAATCGTCAGAATGATCAAAACCCTTTACAGCCGCAAAAAACGTCGTGTCGAAAAGGGTAAACGTCTTATGAAGTGCGATGAGAACTTCCTGCGTGAGGCGGAGGCTAACCTGTATAATGAATTTGCCCTCGTTCTCGATATCAAGCCCGATGAGGTGCTGCCTTTTATCGTCAGCAACATTGAGGTTTCCGACATTAAAGACCCAGTTTAATCACAGTTTGTCTTTGTTGTTTAAAAAGTGACAAGTTTTTTGGAGATTGTTTGTCACTTTTTCTCATTGACAACTCCCCGATAAAGTGATATAATAATATTACTCTCTGAGAGAGAGGACACAACTTCAACTGCAGAAAGAAATTTAAAAAAGTTTCAGGAAGCACTTGACAAGAGCGAAGAAAAGTGATATAATAAAAAAGTTGCTGAAAGACACCAAAGAGAATGTTTTGGATAAAACGAAGAACAGTGATGAAAAAAAGTATCACATAATGAAAAAAAGTTCTTGACAAAGAGAAGAAGATGTGATATAATAAAGAAGCTGTCTCACGAAAGTGCGAAGCGAACAGCATCTTGAAAATTGAACAATACGAGAAATTAAGAAACACGACCCTTGAAATTCGTTTGAGAGAGATCTTGAATGGAAACAAGAAGTCAGACAAGACTATAAAACAAAATTGTAATTGCGAGCAATCGTAATGAACAGGATGATTTTAAGAGCAGAAATGCTTTTAATATACAACTTTATTAAGAGTTTGATCCTGGCTCAGG
>JALCDN010000010.1 GCA_022641595.1 Ruminococcus sp.
TCTACTTCAACAACAAGTGGAACAGGTTCAAGTACAACTTCTACTTCAACAACAAGTGGAACAGGTTCAAGCACAACTTCTACTTCAACAACAAGTGGAACAGGTTCAAGCACAACTTCTACTTCAACAACAAGTGGAACAGGTACAACTTCAAGCTCAACATCGACATCAACATCAACTTCGACTTCGACATCAACTTCAACATCTACTGAGGTTGTAACTGCTAAGTTCGCTGATTGCTGGGTTGAAAATCCTGACACAAACCTTGCAACAGTTCCTGGTTTCTACTTCTCACATGATACAGGAAGCTTCAATATCGCACAGATTACAAAGCTCGTTGTATCCGTTCAGCTCACAGATGGTTCTACAGTTCCAAATGTAAACCTTCTTGATCCAGCAGACGTTCAGGCTAAGTGCCACGGCGCCGTAGTTGTTTCATTTGGTGAAGCAACTCCTGCAAATACATTCAGTGCTGACAAGGGCAACAAGTACGAAGTTCAGATTTATGTAAATGGTACACCTCTTACAACTTCTGAAACACTTAAAGATGCTAACGGAAATCCTCTTAAAAATCCAACAACAGGTTACGATGTTTATGCACCTGCTAATATAACTGCTTATATTGGCGTTAAGGGCGATGCAACTCTCAACAATGTTGTTGATTCAAGCGATGCTTCAGCTGTTATAACATACTATTCACAGATTGCAAATGGAGCAGTAGCTCCAGCATTGTATCAGAGTACGGACGCTAATCTTGATCAGCTCGCAGCATTCCTTGCAGATGTAACAGTAGATGAAACTTCTGTTGACAACTGGAAGACAGTTAAGGCTGCCAGAGAGATAAGTTCAATTGATGCATCACTAATCGTTTCGTATTATTCATTCATTAGCAACTTGGGATTAACTCCGGCAGAAGCTTGGGTTAAAGCATCTAAATAAATCCTCATTTGAATGTTGTTAAAGCTGCTGTAGAAACTGCAGCAGCTCAAACATATAAAAATTACTTATTATTCTGAAAGGAAACTAAAACAATGAAAAAAAATGTTTTAAAGAAGACTGTTGCAGCGCTCGCTCTCTCAGCTTGTTGCGCATCAGTTATGACAGCTGCATTGTCAGCAAGTGCAGTTGAAGCTGCTCCTGTTCTTTCACTTTCACAGATCTCTAAGAAGTTCTCTGAGATTGATACCAATGGCGATGGCGTTCTTAGTGAATCAGAAAGAACATTCGACATCTCTATGGACGTTTCAGGTGCACAGAGACTTTGGTCTGCAATGGGTATTCATGTAGTTCTTGATGACGGTCTTACTCTTGTTAAGGATGATGTAGGAGATCCTCAGACTACATGGGGTGGTGCTGTAAAGGGCAACGCAATCAATTCTGCTATGTACAATGATTCTACAAAGAATCTCTTCATCGCATCTGCTGGTAAAATGCTTGCAACTAAATTTGATGATGGTACAACTCAGTGGTCAGGTCAAGATGGCACAATCGTAACTTTCACAGTTACAATTCCTGAGTCTGCTAAGCCTGGCGACAAGTGGAATCTTACATACAAGTATGGTGTAACTCCTTCGACAGTTGCTGGTGGTAAGGATACAAGAGACCTCTTTACAACAACTGCAGGTCAGGCTGCTGCTGACGCTGCTGGCAAGGATATCGATGATATTACTAACTATGCAATAAATAACTGGTCAAACGGTTATATCGAAATTCTTGATGACGTAACAACATCTACATCAACATCTACATCTACATCAACTTCAACATCAACTTCAACATCAACTTCAACATCAACTTCAACATCTACATCTACATCTACATCATCAACATCAGGTACAACAGCTAAGGGTACAACAGGTACAACAGCTAAGGGTACAACAGGTACAACAGCTAAGACAACAGCTAAGACAACAGCTAAGGCTGTAACAACAACTAAGGCTGGCAATTCACCTAAGACAGGTGTTGCAGGTGTTGCAGTTGCTGCTGCAGGTCTTGTAACAGCTGCTGGTGCTGCATTTGTTCTCAGAAAGAAAGAAGACTAATTAAGTTAGGATTCTATAAATAAGAGACTGCATTAAGCAGTCTCTTATTTTTTGTCTTATATAATAAAAATGACGGCTTACGCCGCCATTTTGATATATTCAGTTAATAATTTCGTTATCAGTGTCGGGCTTTGTGTCAGTATGTTTATTCTTGAAATAATCCATAATATTGTAGCCAGTTATAGCCTCAACAGTTTCAGGAAGCTGACCGATTATGTCGGTAATATAACCTGTTACCTTAGAAGCACCTGATTTGCCGTTTCCGTCACTTCCGTTGTCTACAATAACGATTTTCTCGGTTTTAGCAAGCGGAGCAGCGACAGCCTGAGCGATTTCCGGCATTTTGTCTACAATCATCTGAGCCATAGCAGCGTCATTGTAAAGCTTGAATGCCTCTGCTTTTTGTTTCATAACATCGGCTTCAGCCTGACCCTTTGCACGGACGATTTCGATTTCAGCTGTACCCTTTGCACGGATGATTTCTGCTTCAGCATTACCTTGGATTCTAACAGCCTCTGCTTTAGCCTTAGCTTCGAGTTCGATAGCAGTTGAAGCAGCTTCAGCCTGAGCGATTTCACGGTATTTTTGAGCGTCGGACTCTTTTTCGTTCTGATACTTATCGGCTTCGGCTTGTTTTTTGATTTTAGCATCGAGTTCTTTTTCGGCTTTAAGGACTTCATTTTCAGCAAGTTCAATTTCCTTTTGTTTTCTAAGAATCTCGATACGCATCTGTTCGTCAACGAGTTCCTTTTCACGTTGTTTTTCGAGGATTTTAGCTTGCATAGCAGTTTCAATGACTTGTTTCTGAGTAATATTTTCCTGAATTTTATAAGCGAGGTCAGCGTTAGCCTTAGCGGATTCGCTTTGCTTTTTAAATTCCTGAATTTTTAGTTCCTTGTCCTTGTTACTTTCCTCAATCTGAGTTGTAGAGAGAATTTTAGCAGCCTCTCCGAGTCTGGTAGCTTCAGCGGTTTTTATGTCGCTTTCCATCTGAGCTTCAGCTTTGGCGATATTTGCTTCTTTTTTGACCTGAGCGATTTTCTCTGCACCAAGGGCTTCAAGGTAGCCGTTTTTGTCACTGATATCCCGAATGGTGAAAACTTTCATTTCGAGACCCATTTGAGCGAGGTCAATAGCAGCGACTTCCTGAACCTTAGAAGCAAATTTTTCACGGTCACGGTAGATTTCCTCTACTGTCAGCTTAGAGACGATTTCACGAAGTTTACCGTCGAGAACGTCAGAGCTTGTGTCCTTGATGTTGGTAATAGTCTGTTGTTGGTTGCCGGTGTTGAATTGTTCGAGAGCGGCGAGAATGCAGTCCATATTATTTTTGACCTTAATGACAGCGACACCGCTTGCGGATATGCCGACGCCGAGCATAGAAAGAGCGTCTTTGACCTGAAGTTCAACCTTGATGTTTTCCAGGGAAATGTAGTCTGCACGTTCGAGCAGAGGGACGACGAAACCGCCGCCGCCGGAAATGACACGTTTACGCAGACCTGTGATAACCATAGCTTTGTCCTGAGGGACTTTTTTCCACATAGTAAGGAAGCTAATGATAACAAGAGCAACTACTCCTATTATAATAGCAATGGTTTTCACTACATCGTTTTCAAAAATGGTATTCATTATCAACCTCCTGATATATGAACGCAAATCAGAAGCGACAATATTTTCAGATACGCAACAAAGAGAAGAGTAAGTGCGTGGTACATTAATCTCAGGCAGTAAGCGTTGTCTGAAAAGTACAGCGGCACAGAAAATTTGGCAGGTGCAAAATTCAGTGCAGGAGCAGAGCTTAATAAGTCACGTTCAGAAATTTATATAAGTCTTTCGACAATATATACGCCGTTGATGGTTTCGAGAATAACAACGGAAGCGCCAGACTCAATTGGCTTGCCGTCGAAGCTTTTTGCAGGGTTGGAAACGGTGTTGCCTTCGAGTGAAAAATAGATGCTGCCGAAGCCGTTTTCCTCGATAGAGTCGCCAACAAATGCGTTGAGACCAACTGTATCGGAAGCAGCCGGAGTACATTTTTCAGAAATTTTCCTAAGAGGTTTAAGGATAAATTTCCATATAATAAAGTTTACAGCGACAGCGGAAGTGAGAGCGATAAGTAAAACGAGAAAAAGTATTATGTGACCGTAAAGCACAAGACCTATGCCGCCGAAAACTGTAAGAAACAGGAAGAATAGAGAAGGTGACAGCGGTAGAAAATAGCAAAGGTCAAAATGCAGGTCGAGGTGGAAATCGAAGTGGATTCCGAGGTCAACAATGCCGAAAACAGCACCGAGAACAGCGTTTAGCAGGATAAGTGAAAGACCTGCACCGAAGCAAATTTGAAAAAAAGTTTCCATAATAAACTCCTGTTAATTTTGTTGGTCGGCATTGAGAGTAAGCTTGATTTTATCGACGGATTGGTCAGAAATTTCGAGTACAATGATGCTAAAAACGCCGTAGACAGCGGATTCGCCTTTTTCGGGAATATGACCGAGAAGACCGGTTACCCAGCCGCCGACAGAAGTATATGAGCTTTCGATGAGGTCTTCGTCGAGCTGTAGCTGACTTAGCATATCGTTGATACTCAGACTGCCTGAGACTTCATATGAGTTGTCGGAAAGCTTTATAACTGAAGGAATAACTTCATCATTTTCGTCATAGATTTCGCCGACGAGTTCTTCGATGATGTCTTCCATAGTAACGATGCCCTTAGTACCGCCGTATTGGTCCATAACGACGCATAGGTGAGTTTTGGAGCGTTGCATATCCCTGAGGGCTTCGCTGATGAGTTTTAGGTCGGATATATGAGAAACTTCCTGAATAATGTTTGTTAAGTCGGAGTCACCGTCGCTGAGCATTTTAAAGAAAGCCTTGTTGGTTATGATGCCGATTATGTTGTCGAGGTTTTTCTCATAAACGGGGAGACGTGAGTACATTTCGTTGAGGAAAGTATTTTTGATTTCGTCAATAGAGGAGTCCTTTTCGATTCCGACTACCTTGACTCTTGGGATAAGGATTTCGTTCACAGTAGTCTCATCAAATTCGAGAGCACTTTTAACGAGGTCGCTTTCCTGTTGTTCGAGAACACCTTGTTCCTCAATTTCGTCGATAATATATTTAAGTTCGTCCTCAGTTACGCTTGGAGCGTTTGAAGATTTTTTGAGAAGAGAAGAAAGCTTGTTGAAAAGGAAAATGATAGGTTTCATAATGAAAATGAGAACCGAAAGTGGACCGGCAAAGAGAAGAGCGAGTTTTTCGGCATTTTCCTTGGCGTAAGATTTAGGAAGGATTTCTCCGCAGATAAGAACTATTACAGTAGTTATTGCAGTAGAAATGCCAACGCCGTTCGCACCGAAAAGGGAAGTGCATAGTACAGTAGCGATAGAAGCAGTGCTTATGTTAACAATGTTATTGCCAATGAGAACGGCAGTCAGTGCATCATCAAAAGAGTTGGCGATTTTCAGAGCTTTGGCAGCTTTTTTGTCACCTTGAGCGGCATAATTTTTGAGCCTTATCTTGTTTACCCCCGAGAAAGCGGTTTCTGTGCTTGAAAAGAGGGCTGATAAAATGAGTAAAGTGATAATGATAATAATTCGACCTGCGTCCTGATTGTCCATATAAATCCTTTCGAAATAAAAATAAATTTGGCAAGGCAGTGTGCAAAAATAAAGGCTTATGTTTTATTTGCGTACTAAATTGCCTATACAATATTATGATAACATATTACGGTAAATTAATCAAGCATCTTCAGCAATTTTCTTAAAAAATATGCAAGCTTTTCAAAAGTAATTCTTAATGGTATAATGAAGTGAAAACAGATTATGTAAAAATAATAAAAATCTCTGGAAGTACTTGCAAAATGGTGAAAATACTGTTATGATAATAGGTGTCTATTTGTGTAGAGAGGAAATGAATTTATGGATAATCTGAAAAAAATATTTGTGAAATATGAAGAAATAATAATGTATATAATAATGGGTGTATGTACTACACTTGTATATTATATTGCAAGGTTTGGCTCAAGAATACTTATGGGAGATATTTCAAACGGTGCAATGATAGCCACAGCAATTGCACAGGTTGTTGCAATAACATTTGCGTTTATCACCAATAAAAAGTATGTATTCAAAAGTAAGACCAACACAGTCGGAGCATTCTTTAAGGAAGCTGCAATATTTTATGCCGGACGAGGCGTAGCATTTCTGCTGGATATGCTGATAACATTTATTTTTGTCGAAACCTTTGCGGACTTCTTCATAGAACTTCTGAATCTTGAAAAAATCAACTACAACAGCGGATTGCTCACAAATAAACTTATGTCGAAGCTTATGGGCAATCCTAAGAAAATGAATGAGTTTATATGGTCGATGCTTTCACAGGTAATGATACTGATAATAAACTATATATTCAGCAAGCTTGTTGTTTTCAGAAAGCCAAAAGAAAAGGCTGTACAGGAAAAGTAAAATATGGAATACATAAATATAGGCAATGTTAAAATTGAGAAAACAGCGGCTTTAGCACCAATGGCGGGCGTTGCAGACTGTGCCTACAGGACACTTTGCCGTGAATTCGGAGCAGCTTTTACCGTAAGTGAAATGGTTTCCTCAAAAGGACTCTGCTACAGTGACCGCAAAACTGCAGAGCTATGTACCGTAACTGCACAAGAGCGTCCTATGGGAATACAGATTTTCGGCAGTGAGCCGGAATTTATAAAACGTTCAATTGATATCGTAAGCCACTTTGAACCTGATTTCATCGACATAAATATGGGCTGCCCTGTGCCAAAGGTAGTTAATATCGGTTGTGGCTGTGCACTTATGAAGGATATAAAGACTGCTTCGGAAGTAACAGCGGCGGCAGTCAAAGCATCATCAGTTCCTATTACAGTGAAATTCCGCAAGGGTTGGGACAATAGTAGTGTCAACGCCGTCGAATTTGCTAAGGCAATGGAGGCTGAGGGCGCAAAAGCCGTAACGGTTCACGCAAGAACCAGAGACCAATTTTACTCAGGCAAAGCAGATATCGAAATAATCGCAGAAGTGAAAAAAGCTGTGAAAATTCCTGTAATTGGCAACGGTGATGTCACAGACATTAAGTCATGCCTTGATATGTACAATAAAACAGGCTGTGACCTTGTTATGCTCGGAAGAGGTTCATATGGCAATCCATTTGTTTTTCGTGAAATTTCATCGCATTTTAAGGGCGAAAAGTACACTGCACCGTCTCTTGAGGAAAAAATGGACATTATGCTCAGACATATAAGAATGATTATCGCAGGCAGTCAGAAATCAGAATTGCTTGCAATGCACGAAGCAAGAAAACACGCAGCATGGTATATGAACGGAATGTATGCGAGTGCTAAATTCAGAGCTGAATGTTACAGACTTGAGTCGTATGCACAGGCAGAGGAGCTTGCTAAAAAATTTATTACTGTACAATATGAAAGAGAGTTGACCGAAAATGGGCAGCACAATCAGCATTGACCTGCACGGAATGACGGTATCCGAAGCAAAATCAGAACTATTAAAATGTCTGAAAAGTTGTCCACCAAGCGTAAGCGAACTTGAAGTAATTCACGGCTGTCATCGTGGACAGGAGATTCTTAAAATGGTGAGAAACTTTTCACACCCCCGTGTTCAGCGTAAAATTCTTGGACTGAACAACGGTGCAACAATTTTTGTGCTAAAGGGTACCCTAAAATGAATTAACGGAGTATCATAAGTCCGTCAGATCCGGCGGATTTGCGAAACTCCGTTTTTTTTGGGAAATTTCAAAAAGCGATTGACATAAGATGAAAAATATGATACAATATGATAAAGATTTTCATTTTCATTTTGCACGGAGCCTTTCTGACTCCATAATCAATCGGAGGAATTTACTATGTTCAGAAAAATATCAGCCCTTTTAACAGCAACGGCAATTACAGCTACACTTTCGGCTTGCTCAGGCAAAACACTGTCGGACAAAAATAAGCCGAACGGCAAGATAAACGTCGTATGTACAATTTATCCCCAGTATGACTGGGTAAAACAAATAGCAGGCGACGCAGCCGATAATATGAATATAACGCTGCTGCTCGATAACGGAACTGATTTGCATAGCTATCAGCCATCGGCTGACGACATTGTAACCATTTCACAGTCGGATTTGTTCATCTATACAGGTGGTACATCGGACACATGGGTAAAGGACGTCGTTAAAAATTCAGCATCGAAGAAACTAAAAACCGTTGATATGCTCAGAGTTATCGGCGATAAAGCCAAGGAAGAAGAACTTATAGACGGCATGGAACCAGAAAAAGAGGATAAAGACAAATCTGCAAGCAGTGGACCCGAATATGATGAGCACGTCTGGCTTTCACTCAGAAATGCAAAGGAAATATGTACACAGATAACTGAATCATTGACCGAAATCGACAGCAAAGATGCTGAAACTTTCAAGAGTAATTCTGAAAAATATATAGCAGAGCTTGATGAGCTTGACAAACAGTATTCCGATACGGTAAAAAGTGCAAAAAGGGATACGCTGCTGTTTGCCGACCGTTTTCCGTTCAGATATCTTGCAGAGGACTATAAACTGACGTATTATGCGGCATTTCCAGGCTGTTCAGCCGAAACTGAAGCAAGCTTTAAGACAATCGTATTTCTTGCAGGAAAAATTGACGAGCTGAAATTGCCAAGTGTACTTACAGTTGATGGTTCAAACGGTTCAATTGCCAAGTCAGTAATAAGCAATACTAAAGACAAAAATCAGAAGGTTCTTAAGCTTAACTCCATACAATCCATAAATAAGGACGATATTTCCGGCGGAGTAACATATCTTTCCATAATGCGTGATAATCTTAAGGTTTTGAAAGAGGCACTGAACTGAAATGAGTGAGCAGCTTATATGTAAAAATTTAAAGCTCGGTTATGAGGGTACTGTTGTAACAGAGAATCTTAATTTCACTGTCAGTAGCGGCGATTACCTTTGCATAGTAGGGGAAAACGGCTCGGGTAAGAGTACACTTATAAAGACGCTGCTGAAGCTTCGTGAGCCTATGGACGGCGAAATCATTACAGGTGACGGACTAAAACGCAATGAGATAGGATATCTTCCGCAACAGACCGTTGTTCAGAAGGACTTTCCTGCGTCGGTAAGGGAAATTGTGCTTTCAGGCTGCCTTAATCGCTGTGGAATGCGTCCGTTTTATAATGCCGGTGAAAAGGCACTTGCAGAGGAAAATATGCGGAAAATGGATATAACTCATCTTGCAAAGCGTTGTTACCGTGAACTTTCCGGCGGTCAGCAGCAGAGAGTGCTTCTTGCAAGAGCATTATGTGCCACACGAAAAATGCTTCTGCTTGACGAACCCGTTGCAGGTCTTGACCCTAAGGTAACTCAGGAAATGTATGAGCTTATACACAAACTTAACAAAGATGACGGAATAACGGTGATAATGGTTTCACACGATATATGTGCAGCTATAAGATATGCAACTCACATTCTTCATATAGAAAAGCACCCGCTTTTCTTCGGAACAAAGGAAGACTATCTGCAAAGTAAGGTAGGTAAAGCTTTTACCGAACTTTATTCCGGCGGTACCGGAGGTGAGTGCGATGAGTGAGATTATCGACAAATTGCAGATTTATTTTGCCTATCCGTTTGTGAGATACGCATTGATAGTCGGAACACTGATAGCACTTTGTTCCTCACTTCTGGGAGTAACCCTTGTATTGAAAAGATTTTCTTTTATCGGTGATGGGTTGTCTCACGTTGCGTTCGGAGCAATGTCAGTTGCAGCGGTTATGAGCCTTTCAAATAATATGATAATTATACTTCCGGTAACTGTAATTTCAGCAATTTTGCTTCTCAGAACAGGTCAGAATACGAAAATCAAGGGCGATGCGGCAGTGGCTATGATATCAGTAGGCTCACTTGCGGCAGGCTATATGCTTATGAATATGTTTTCGACGTCAAATAATGTTTCGGGAGACGTGTGCAGTACGCTTTTTGGTTCGACATCAATACTTACCCTTTCTGACCTTGACTTGTGGCTGTGCATAGGAATTTCTGCAATAGTAATAGCTGTTTTTCTGATTTTTTACAATAAAATATTTGCTGTGACATTTGATGAAAACTTTGCTTCTGCAACGGGAACTCATTCAAATACATATAATCTGCTTATAGCGATAATAACAGCGCTGATAATTGTTCTTGCAATGAACCTTGTAGGCTCGCTGCTGATATCAGCACTTATAATTTTTCCGGCACTTTCGGCGATGAGACTTTTCAAAAGCTTCAGGGCGGTAATAGTGTGTTCGGCAGTAATATCGGTGACGGCAGCAGTCATAGGAATTCTGAGTGCAATTATTTTTTCTACTCCCGTAGGCTCAACAATAGTATCGGCAGACATTATTGTATTTTTCATTTTCAGTCTGCTCGGAATAATAACAGGACGCTCAAAGGCGTGAAATAATTTTGCTTGACTTTTTAAAAATAATATGATAAAATGAAATTGCCTTTTAGACAATGTTGCACAAAATCTCTGCTGCATTACTTTATGACGATTCATTATACTGAGAAAAAATAATTAGTTTCGGCATTGAAAATGGCAGGGATTTTCCCTGCCATTTTTTAATTGTAATATCAGCGATACTGCAAATATTCCATAAATTTTTTTGTGACTGTTGATGCTGTTTTGCTGTCACGCAAAGCGAAAGCGATGTTTCTATAAGCAGGTACATTAAGTTCCTTTACTAAAATATTGTAAGGGATTCGTTTTAAAATTAGTTTAGGTAGAATGCTGATACCAAGCCCACTTTCTACCATAGACATTATTGCATAATCGTCCCAAGTAGTAAAATGTACATCTGGGGCGATTTTATTTTGCTCGAATATTGCGGAGATTTGAGCCTTTGCCCCTTTTTCCAATAGCATAAACGGGTAGTCGCATAATGATTCAACAGGAAATTTTTCGCAATTAGCAAGAGGGTGATTTTGAGGAAGAATAACAAGTAGATCGTCTTTTTCCAGAATGGATGTTTCCATTTTGTGAATTGTTGGAACTGTAATGAATCCGCAGTCAACTCTACCATCAATTATCCACGATTCGATTTCAGTGTAATCACCAAGAAGAAGCTCATATTCAACATGAGGGTAATCATTTTGAAAGTGTTTTATTATATTAGGAAGCCAATGCGTAGCAACACTTGAAAATGTACCAATGCGAATTAGTCCTGATTCAAGACCATTAAGACTATCAACCTGTGATTGTAAAGAACGGTAATCTTCGCAGATTTTTCTCACAAATGGAATTAATACAGCTCCGTCAGAGGTAAGATGTACTCCTAAGCGGTCACGTTCAAGCAAAGGTATATTCCATTCTTCTTCAAGGTCAGCAATCATGCGGCTTATACCTGATTGAGAATAATTCAACACATTAGCAGCTTTTGTAAAACTGTTGCAGTCCACGGTTTTAATGAATGCAAGATATTTTTGAATATTCATAATTTCTCCTTTAATCTGATTTTGTCATATGTAACATGAAGAACATTCGCTTGTGTAATTTGTGATTTAATGGTACAATAAAATTAAAGATTTGTCAAGGAGGATTTATTGAAATGTTTAATGTAAGTGAACCATTTAAAAGTGCACCACAAGCATTTAAGACATCTTTACAAAAAACAACATATGCTGTTTTAGCTGAGCTTGGAATTACATTTGAGCGTGTTGATACAGATGAAGCAATAACTATGAACGACTGCAAAATAATCGAAGAAAAATTGAAAATGAAAATGGTAAAAACGCTTTTTCTATGTAATCGTCAACAGACAGTTTTTTACATTTTTATCACAGTTGGAAATAAACCATTTAGTTCTAAAGATTTTAGTACAGCACTTGGTGTTGCGAGAACTTCATTTGCGCCGAAAGAACTTTTTGAAGAAAAGCTTAAAGCCAAAATTGGGGCGGCTACGATTTTTAGTATACTTGCAGACAGTCAAAATGAAATACAGGTGGTTTTTGATAATGATATTTTGAAAGAGAAATTTTATGGCTGTTCTGACGGAACCACAACTGGATATATGAAAATTCAAACAGATGAAATCATAAATAAGCTGCTGAAGTATGCAAAACACGATGCAAGGATTATTTGCATATGAAAATCAGAAAAGAATATACTAAATATATTTTATCACTGATTTTATTTGGTTCAAATGGAATTATTGCAGGATTTATTTCATTGCCGAGTACGGAGATTGTTTTCTGGAGAACAATGATTGGAAGTATCCTTTTAGTTTTAATTTATATTATGAAAGAGAAGAAATGTTACATAAAAATCAACAATAAAGATGTTCTATATGTGACTTTTTCAGGTATTTCAATGGGGATAAGTTGGATTTTTTTTTATGAAGCTTATAATCTTATTGGAGTAAGCTTGTCATCACTTGCTTATTATTGCGGACCAGTTATAGTTATGGTGTTATCACCACTTTTATTTGGTGAAAAATTAACTGTTTTTAATATAATAGGTTTTCAAGCTGTGATTTTAGGTGCTATTCTTGTAAATGGAGACATAAGCAAAAATGTAAATAATATCGGCGTGATTTATGGTGGAATTTCTGCTGTTGCACACGCATTTATGGTGATTTTCAGTAAAAAAAGCAAAATGAAAAATGGTATAGAGAATGCAATGATACAGCTTGTCTTCAGTTTTTTTACGGTTGTCATATATTTTGGAATTACAGAACAGTTCAGTCTGAAAATGACTTTATCTGATTTGTTTTGGATAGTGATACTTGGCGTTTTTAATACTGGTGTAGGATGTTATTTATATTTTTCTTCAATTAGTAAGCTTAGTGTTAAGACTGTTTCTGTGTTTGGTTATATCGAACCATTGTCCGCTGTGTTGCTTGCGGTAATGATCATTGGAGAACGTATGAGTGTTATACAGATTATAGGAACATTTACGTTAATTGTTGGTATGTTGTTTGCTGAATGTACAAATTTTGAAAAAAGTTATAAGCGCCGATAATATTGCGACTTGTGCAGTATGAGCTTAAGCGATAGATATTCTTTAATTAACTCTAAGAACAATTTTGAAATAAATTTTGTTTGTATGCGTAAGTTATTTTATTTTATAAAAGCATAGAAAAAATCCGCATGGTCAGTTAAGACCGTGCGGATTTTTGGTTAAGTATTGATTAAGTTAAGCAAGACCTTTTTCTTCGATGATATCGTAAACTGTCCTGCCGCCGTATTCAAGTTCCTTGGCTCTTACGCCGAAAAGCATAATAGTGAGGATACTGAAGATAACTGAAATTGCAAAGAGGATAATTACGGCATGGGATATGTTGCCAGCACCTGAAATAGTGCCTCTGAAAGCCTCAACAGTGTAGGTAAATGGGAGGTACTTATGGATTTTTGCAACGAAACCGCCTGAAATTTCAACAGGATAAGTACCGGCGGAGCCTGCGAGCTGAACGACCATAAATATCAGCATTAGGAAGCTGCCGACCTTGCCCATCCAGACGTTGAAGAAGTAGAGAATGCACATAAATGCGAGAGACGCCATACAAGCGACGATTATAGTTTTTGTCCAGTTAACCGGAGAGAAGTTATTGATAAGTTTCAAAGCGAGAAGCATAACAGCAGGCATAGCAGCTGCTATGATAACGATAACGCTTGATTTAGAGAGCCACCAAGCGAAGCCTGATTTAACCTTGCCATTGCTCTGAGTAAGAGGATACATAATAGAGAAAGCGATGCAGCCGACCCAAAGACCTACGGACATCATATAAGCAGCCATAGCGTGACCGTTGTCCGGAACCTTAGAGATTTTAGTTTCCTGAAGTTCAATAGGCTGAGCGAACATATCAACAGTATTTGTAGAAGCGTTAGTGTCGTTGACCTGAGCAGCGCCATCGGAGATACCCTTATAGAGTGAAACCGAACCACTGTAAGCATCATTTATACCGTTACCGAGAGTAGAGCTGCCGTCTGCGAGTTTAGAAGCACCGTCGGTAATCTGAGAAGCACCGTTTTGAGCTGTAGCCGAGCCGTCAAGAAGAGCTTTGCTGTTGCCCTGAAGCTCGCAGGCACCTGAATTAAGCTGAGCGACACCGTCATTTAGGTCAGACACACCTTTTTCGAGGTCAGTCATACCGCTTGAAAGTGAGCTGCTGCCTGAAGTAAGCTTGCTGCCGTTTGCAGCGAGAGTGCCGACACCGTCATTAAAAGCAGTAATGCCGTTAAAGAGTGACTGTGAACCGTCAGCGAGCTGAGAAGCACCGCCGGTGAGAGAAGCCGAGTTGCTGTTCAAGGTGTTAAGACCTGCTGCAATCTGAGAAGCTCCTGAAGTATAGGAAGAAATGCCGGTAGAAAGTGAGTCAGCACCGTTTGCAGCGGATTCAAGACCTGAGTTTACAGCCTCCATACCTTGTATAAGACCCATTTCTGAAGGAGTTGAGCCTGTTCTGTCGAGAGCTGACTGAACATTGGAAAGACCTTGCGAAAGAGTATTTATAGCTGAAGCACTTGCAGGAAGAACTTGCTTTGCACCGCTATTGATAGTGGCAACAGAGGATTTAAGGAGCTCAAATGTCTGAGGGAGCTTAGCGACTCCGGATAGAGAAGAAGCTGTCTGAGAAACTGAAGTAAGCTGAGTACCCATATCAGTAAGGTTTGAACCTGTTGACTGAAGCTGAGACATAAGGTTTAGAAATTCCGGATTAGAAAGGAGTTCCGGATTTGAAACAGCGAGAGCTGAAAGTGAAGCCTGCATACTTTTAAGATTTCCCTGCATAGACTGAGCATCTGAGCCCATAGACTGCAAACTGCCCGAAACCGAGGTAAGTGCGGAGGAAACATCGGGGAGCTGAACATTCTGTAGGGTATCGTTAAGGGTACTGATGCCGCTGCCGAGAGTATTAAGACCGTTTGCGGCAGTCTGTAGCTGAGATTTGTTTTCGTCTGAGAGGCTTGCTGAGAGAGCAGCTGAAAGCTGTTTAAGACCTGTGAGAACAGATGAGCTTCCTGAGCTAAGCTGAGTTATACCTGAAGAAAGGTTCTGACTTCCGTCATTAAGAGCTGAGTTATTTTCAGTAAGAACGGAAGCACCGTTTGATGCCTGAGCGACACCTTGGCAGTAAGCCTTTATGCCGTCATTAAGCTGAGCAACGCCTGTAGAAAGAGTGCTTGCGCCGTCAGAGAGCTGAGACTTATTTGAGTCAAGCTGATTAACGCCGTTAACATATGACTGAACGCCGCTGTTTAGCGTAGCAGCACCGTCTGAAGCAGTTTTAGCACCTGTAAGCAGCTTTTGTGAACCATCAGCCAGAGTAATAGTACCGTCCTTTACGGAAGCAACACCATCTGTATATTTTTTCAGACCGCTTGTGAGGTCTGAAAGACCTGTTGACAAATCCGAGCTGCCGTTTTTCAAAGTTTTGAGGTTATCGGTAATCTGGATATTGCCGTCGGCAAGTTTTTTGATACCGTCCTGAAGCTGTTTTGAACCATCAGCAGCGTCTGACATACCGTCACCGATATCTGAGATATTGTCAAAGACTGTTTCGGTATAAGACTTAGTGACTTCTGCGGCAGCAGCTTCTTTAAGCTTTTGCATAGCGGATTCACTGAGTTTGCTTGCAATGTAGTTAGTACCGGGGTTAGTCTGATAAAGCAGTTCCATTTTTTTAGGTTCGCTGTCCATAAGAGTGGAAGCGTTTGCGGAGAAGTCCTGAGGAATAGTGATAACCATGTAATAGTTACCGTTTTCGAGACCTTCAAGAGCTTTGGACTCTGTAACGAAAGTAAATTTAAGTGATTTGTTTGAGCTTAGGTTATCTGCCAACTGAGAGCCGACATTAAGTTCCTTACCATTATAAGTTACCGCCTTATCCTTATTTACGACGGCTACCGGCAAATCTGAAAGCTTACCGTACGGGTCCCACATAGAGCCGAGAAATAGTGAAGCATAGATAGCCGGGATTAAAATGATAGCAGCAAGAACAACCAGCAGTATTTTATTTTTCAGCAGGCTTTTCCATTCATTTTTAATCATAATAAAACTCCTTTCTTATAATACACAACGTGTTGAGCGATGAACGAATTAATAGAAGGACAATCGCTTTATAGACAACGTGTTGTTTTTTATATACCTATTATAGCTTGAAGAATCGCTAAATGCAAGCATCAATTTTAATATCGAAGACTATTAATAGACATTTTAAGCTGTTAATGGCTTATAATGAACTTGGAATCGCATATTGTCCTTGGAGTAGAAAAAAGTTCACAGTAAATAGAAAAATATTTCATAGAGGAAAAATGATTAATAATGTGAGAAAAGACGTATTACCTGATTTTTGGGGTAATACGTCAAAATGGAAATAAGAGGAATATAATTGAAACTGTTGGAATATAATAGGTGGTGGGAAAATTCACGAGAGAGTTATAAATTAACACAAGCAGACAGCGTAGCCGTTGTAGAAAGCCTTGAAAGCGTGAAAAACGGTGTTATAGGCGACATTTGCCATATATTCCGGAGGTTCGCTGTTTTCGGTGGAAAGCCATTCCTTTAGCATACCGATGCAGCCTGACATAGAGAAAGAAATCATATAATGTATAGGGCGTTCCGGTAGCATAAACTGGTTCATAAGGTCGTGAACGCCGTGAGAAGCAATGATATCCTCCATACGCTGAACGAAAGCCATATCGCCTTTTTCGCCTATAAGAGCTGAGCATATATCACGGTTAGCATCGATAATTGTAAAAATGTCTGTAAAAATAGAAAGCAGACCGCCGTCGGTGACGTTTTTGTGGCTGTCGATGACACGAAGAATTTCGTCCATAAGGCGGTTTTCTATGTCCTCGAGCAGGTTATAGATGTCGGTATAGTGCAGATAAAAGGTAGAGCGGTTGATGTCGACCTCATCGACGAGTTCCTTTACGGTAATTTCGTTGATACTTTTTGTTTTCATAAGTTTGGCGAGACCGTTCTGGAGCTGAGCTCTTGTTTTTCGGATTCTTCTGTCTTTTTTCTGTTCCATAATAACACTTCTTTCAGTTTATGAGGGTAAGGCTACACAGTTGCAGGATTTTCATGAACCTATTATATCATCACGAAAGCTAAAAATCAACAGTTTGTCTATAAATCGAAACAATTTCTATTTTTTTCACAATAAACAAACGCAATTATTGTTGATTATGACAAAAGCGACAAAAAAAGACGAACGTTGCACACGTTCGTCTATATAATGTATAATTTTAATAAAATTAGAATTATTCAGCCTTGTTGAGAGTGATAACGTTGTTATCAGCGGAAGTGAGGGTAAGAGTAGTGCCATCGAGCTTGTAGGTTGAAACTGAGTTGCCATCTGAAGTTGTGAGAAGGTGAGAGTTATCGTTGATGACTTCGATGGTACCGTTATCTGAAGCGTAAGTGCAGAGGTCATTCATAGAGAGATTAAGTTTTTCACCGGCAATGTTCATTGTGATTGTTGTAGATTCAGGCATAGAACCAGCCATGCTTGTGTACATCTGACCGCCTGTGAGCTTATATTCGCCGTCCATGGAGGACTTGTCAGACTTGCCGGTTCTTTCGATAACGAGGATATCGTTACCATCGGCAGTAGCTGAGATTTTAGAGCCGTCGAAAGTAGTTTCGCATTCTTTGCCCTGGAGCATAAGCTTGCCGTTTGAGAAATACATCATTGAAGAGTAGTCCATTTTAGCGCCAACTGAGCCGTCTTTAGTGAGAACGATAGTAGCACCGCCGAGGTCATCGGAAGTCCATGAACCGACGATAGATTTATCAATCTGACCTTTTTTAAGCGTAGTAAATTCAGTAGATACAGTAGCAGGCTCAGTTGAAGCCTGGTCTATAGTGCTGTCATTAGCGGCAACAGAAACGTCAGCTGTTGAAGAATCCTTATCTGAAGATTTACTTGAAGAATCCTTATCTGAAGACTTACTGTCGGAATTATCGGCAGATTCAGACGAAGAAGACTTGCTTGAAGAATCGTCCTTCTTCTTTGAATTGAGGTTGCAGGAAGCGAAGGAAACGGTAATAAGGGAGCAGACCAAAAGAGCAGCGATTAACTTTTTCATTAAAAAACCTCCATAATCATAAATATGATTACAATCAAATATATGTTTACCTTATTATAATTTAAAGTACAGATTAATTATACCACGTTTTTATGTTGTTTACAACAAGTGTAACTGATTATTAATAATCTTTAGATGATTTCCCATAAAAGCTTTAATAAGTTGCAAGTATTTGTTACAAATGCCGATAAATAGAGCAATTTGTTTAAAATTCGATTTTAAAAGAAATAAAGAGCCAAAATAAATTTTATTATAATAAAAAACGAAATAAAACATTTTGTAATGAAAAAATTAACAAAAAGTTCAAAAACGCCTATTGCATTTAAAATTTAATTATGTTATAATGAATACAGATAAAAAGAAACATAAGGCAAAATACGCTTTGTTTCGACGATTTATGACGAAAGGAGTATAAATATGAACAAGGTTAAAAAACTTACAGTTATAATGACTGCTGCATTTACTTTTGCAATTGCTGCCTGTAATGAAAACAGTGAAATCTCACCTGAGAATGCAGAGCCTGTCAAGGATAATCGTTTAGCAATGAATACGGCTTTAAAGGAATTGACTGACGATGCAGTGTACCTTACAAGTTGTGTTGAACAGGATACAGACGAAGATTATGATACTTATTACAATGAAATAGAAACACAAAAGGCGTGCTGAAAAGCACGCCTTTACTTATGAATTGAATTTCTCTTTTAGTCCCTTTAGTTTTTCAAAGAAAGATGGACGCTTTGCGTAATTGCTGTCTGAAAGTGATTCTTCAAATGATTTAAGTATGTCTTTTTGTTTCTTTGTAAGGCTGTTTGGAACTTCAACATTAATTTTAACGTACTGGTTACCACGTTCAGTTCGGTTCAGTTTCTGAACGCCCTTGCCTTTAAGTCTGAATACAGTGCCTGTCTGAGTACCTTCACTTATGTTATAGGTAACATTGCCGTCGATAGTAGGAACAGTAATTTCGTCACCAAGAGCAGCCTGAGTGAATGTAACAGGGATTTCGCAGTGGATATCGTAGCCGTCACGAGTAAACAGTGGGTGAGGTCTGACAGAAATGGTAATATTCAGGTTACCTGCCGGGCCGCCATTTATGCCGCAGTCGCCCTGACCGTTGAGTCGTATAATCTGACCATCGGCGATACCTGCCGGAATGTCGAAGCTGACTGTTTTAACGGCTCTTGTTCTTCCTACGCCGTGGCATTTGCTGCAAGGGTTCTTGATAATTTTGCCTTTTCCGCCGCAGTGAGGGCAGGCTTTGGTTGAAGAAATAGCACCGAAAGGAGTACGCTGAGTAGTTTTAACTGTACCACGACCCTGACAGTCCGGGCAGACCTCAGCTGATGTACCTGAAGAAGCCCCGCTGCCTTTGCATTCGTCGCAGACAGCCATTCTGTTAATTTTCAGTTCAGTTTTTTTGCCGTTGCAGGCGTCCATGAAGCTAATAACGATATTTTCGGCTATATCCGCACCCTTTTTAGGAGCAGAAGCAGTAGAGCGACTGCCGCCGCCGAAACCGCCGCCGAAGCCGAAACCTCCGAAAATATTTTCAAGTATATCGCCCATATCGGTAAAGCCGCCGCTGAAGCCTTCTGCACCGAAGCCGGCGTCCATACCTTCGTGACCGAATTGGTCATATCTTGCACGTTTGTCGGCATTTGAGAGTACTTCATAAGCCTCATTGACTTCTTTGAATTTTTCTTCGCAGGTAGGGTCGTCCGGGTGTAAATCCGGGTGAAATTCTCTTGCTTTCTTTTTGAAAGCTTTTTTTATCTCGTCTTCCGAAGCACCTTTCTGTAATCCAAGCACCTCGTAATAATCTCTTTTATCAGCCATAAAAGCTCCTAACTCCGCTGATTCTGTAATTTAGGGTATGTAAGCTGCTGTTGCAGTACAAGCGAAAATCAGAAGTTAAGCGGACCGTCTTTTCGGCAGACGGCAGACCTTGATTAAAATTCGGAGTTGTTCTCGCATAAGTGCCATTTGAGGAGAACAGGAAACAGACGTCCGAATAAAGGAAATAAAAGTCATCATAAAACACCATTAGGGCAGAATAATATCCGCCCTTTTGGTATTATATTTTAACTGGTGATTATTTTGATTCAGTGTAGTCGGCATCAATAACGCCATCGTCATTGTCCTTGGTGTCAGAGCTGCCGCCCTGAGGCTGAGCGCCGCCCATGTTAGCGAACTGAGATGGGTCTATGCCGCCGCCATTGCCGTTAGGGTTAGCCTGCTTGTAGATTTTTTCCGAGAGACCGTAGAAAGCTTTTTGGAGAGCTTCGGTTTTAGCCTTGATGTCTTCAGAATCTTCGCTGTCCTTAACAGCCTTGAGGTCAGCACATTTAGCTTCGATGTCTGCTTTTTCTTCAGCGGAAACCTTGTCGCCAAATTCGCCGAGAGCCTTTTCGCACTGGAATACGAGGTTTTCTGCATCGTTCTTAGCGTCAACCTTTTCACGTTTTTTCTTATCTTCTTCAGCGAACTGTTCAGCTTCCTTGACAGCCTTGTCTATGTCGTCCTTGGACATATTTGTAGAAGCAGTGATAGAGATGTTCTGTTCCTTGCCGGTACCGAGGTCTTTAGCAGAAACGTGAACGATACCGTTTGCATCGATATCGAAAGTAACTTCGATCTGAGGAATACCTCTTGGAGCTGGAGCGATACCATCGAGTCGGAAAGTACCGAGCTGCTTGTTATCTCTTGCGAACTCACGTTCACCCTGAAGAACGTTGATATCAACAGCAGGCTGGTTGTCGGCATAAGTTGAGAACACCTGAGATTTTTTAGTAGGGATAGTAGAGTTTCTCTCTATCATCTTTGTGCATATACCGCCGGCGGTTTCAATACCGAGTGAAAGTGGAGTAACATCGAGAAGAAGGAGACCGTTCTTAACTTCGCCGCCAAGAACACCGCCTTGATAAGCAGCACCGAGAGCAACGCATTCATCAGGGTTGATGCCCTTGAAAGGTTCCTTGCCGATAAGGCTCTTAACAGCGTCCTGAACAGCAGGAATTCTTGAAGAACCGCCGACCATGAGAACCTTGCTGAGCTCGCTTGTTTTAAGACCGCTGTCCTCGAGAGCCTGACGAACCGGGCCCATAGTAGCCTGAACGAGGTCTGCTGTAAGTTCATTGAACTTAGCCTGAGTGAGGGTAAGATCGAGGTGCTTAGGACCTGAAGCGTCAACGGTAATAAATGGGATATTTATATTTGAAGTAGTAGTTGAAGAGAGTTCGATTTTAGATTTTTCAGCAGCATCTTTAAGTCTTTGCATAGCCATTTTGTCGCTTGAGAGGTCGATTCCGTCGCTCTTTTTGAATTCAGAAACGATCCAGTCTATGATACGCTGATCGAAGTCATCGCCGCCGAGGTGGTTATTGCCGGCAGTAGCGAGAACCTGTTGGATATCCTGACCCATTTCGATGATGGAGACATCGAAAGTACCGCCGCCGAGGTCATAAACCATAACGGTCTGATCTTCTTCCTTGTCGATACCGTATGAAAGAGCAGCAGCAGTAGGCTCGTTGATAATTCTCTTTACAGTAAGACCTGCGATCTGACCGGCGTCTTTTGTAGCCTGTCTCTGGGAGTCTGTAAAGTAAGCCGGAACAGTGATAACAGCTTCAGTAACAGATTCGCCGAGGTAAGCTTCAGCGTCTGATTTAAGCTTCTGGAGAATCATAGCGGAGATTTCCTGGGGAGTATATTTTTTGCCGTCGATAGTAACTTTATAGTCTGAACCCATATGTCTCTTGATAGAAGAGATAGTTTTTTCGTGGTTTGTGATAGCCTGTCTTTTAGCGACCTGACCTACGAGTCTGTCGCCGGTGTTAGTGAAAGCGACAACGGAAGGAGTAGTTCTTGCGCCTTCAGAGTTAGGGATAACAACAGCGTTACCGCCCTCCATAACAGCTACGCAAGAGTTAGTAGTACCAAGGTCAATACCAATAATTTTTCCCATAATAATTACCTCCAAATAATTATAAAAGTTACAGATAAAGCGAATTAAATTAATTTATATGAATGGCACAAAGCCAAGAGTTTGTTTAGTTAGCAACAGCGACCATAGCAGGACGGATAAGCTTATCGCCGAGCTTGTAGCCTTTTTGGTAGACCTGACATATTCTGTTTGAGGCGTAGTCCTCACTGTCAGTTTTGCTGACGGCGTTGTGAATCTGAGGGTTAAATTCAGAGCCGAGACCATCTACCTCCTTGACGTCGAGCTTATCGAGGATAGCTTTGAACTGATTAAAGATCATAGCCATACCGTTTTTGTAGTTTTCGTCGGAGCAATCTGATTCGAGGGCTCTTTCGAAGCTGTCAATAACCGGCAGGATATTTTCGATACATTTCATAGTAGCGTGGTTGTAGGTTTCTGTTTTTTCCTTAGCGGTTCTTTTTCTGTAGTTATCGTATTCTGCGAAGAGGCGTCTGTAGTTATCGGAAGCCTCAGCGAGAGCATTTTCCATTTCGCTGATCTGAGCGGCGGTGTCATTGTATTCGCTGACAGCGTCTATTTCGTCTTTTTCGAGTTCAGAGATTTCGGCAGTATTGTCATCTGAAGAATCATTTACAGAGAACTGAGCTTCATCTGTTGAGCCTACAGCGTCTGAAGGAACATCAATATTGTTCATTGGTGGCGCACTCCTTTCTGAGAGTTAAGAATCTGATGGTGGCAGTTCCTCGTCATCTGAGATAAGCGAGGTAAGTTTCTGCGTAAAGTATTCCACATAGGGGATAATTTTGCCGTAGTCCAGTCGCATAGGGCCTATAACGCCGAGAGAGCCGGCAGTTTTCTGACCTTTGCGGTATTTTGAGACGATCATGCTTGAGTTGCCGATAACGAAGCTGTCGTTTTCGGAGCCGAATTTGACTTGAATACCGCTGAAAGTATCGTCGAGCAGATCTGTAATACGGTTTTTATGTTCAATGAATCTTACGACCTCCATTTTGTCGAGTTCACCGCATGAGAAGAGGTTTTCTTCGCCGCTTATAGTAAGCTCTTCGTGTCTGAGGTCGTCTGAGAGTTCATAGATACCTTTGATAAGTGGTGCGAGTGTTACCATATAAGCACCCATAGCGGCGACCATATTGTTAAGAACGTCTTCAGAGAGTTCTTCGATGGAGATACCGTGTAGATTTTCCTGAATATAGCGGGTAAAGAAGTTAAGCTGTTCGTTACTCAGTTCAAATTCGAGACGGCAGGTTTTGTTTTTGATGTTGCCGTTTGAAGTAATGAGGAGGATAACGTACATTCTTTTGCCGGTTGGGATAACTTCGACTTTAGAGATGACGGAAAATTTAGGAGCGGAGTTAGCAACAACGGCAGCGCATTGAGTAAGCTCAGCCAGAGTAGTAACAGCACTTTGAATAATAACGTCTTCAGTGAGGTTATCGTTATTATCGAGCATTTTGTCGAGGCGTTTTTTTTCGTCGTCTGGCAAAGACTGAACAGTCATAAGTTCGTCGATATAGAGCCTGTATCCTTTAAAAGTCGGGATTCTTCCTGCGGAGGTGTGAGGTTGTTCGAGGAAGCCGTTTTGTTCAAGGAAAGCCATATCGTTTCTGACGGTAGCGGCAGATACGTTAAGACCCGTAAGTGAGGCGACAGCCTTAGAACCGACAGGTTCACCGGTTTTAATATATTCGTCAACAATAGCAGCTAAAACCTTCAGCTTTCTTTCGTCCACGTTATACACAACCTTTCCTGTTTTTAGCACTCTCACCTCTTGAGTGCTAACTATAATTTAACACTATTATCCCCAATTGTCAAGGGGTTTATACATTTTTGGATATTCTGACAATTTTTAGTACTCATCGAAGCAATTTTTAGCGATTTTACAAAGTCACAGCAGTGTAAAATCACGTTCAAAGAGCTGAAAGCATAGCAATTGCAGTAGTTTTTGTTCGGGGACGTTTTCGAGGAGTTTTTTTCTGATAAAGAGTTTACTTTTCTGAGGATACCGAGGCATACCCAATTGAGAGAGAATAGCAGAGAGTTCATTTTTCCAAAGGAGTTCGAGTTGAAATTTGATTCTGAACATAGGGTTTTGCGAGTGAGGGCGGACAAGCTCGACAAAATTCTGACCTTTAAGGCGATAAACGCAAAAAATTCCCCACCATTGCGGAACGTGACGAGCGGCACTGATTTTGTGGCGTTTTCCGACGACAATGTAATTGAAATTGAAATACTTGTCATAATTTTTGATTTGTGAGGAAAGACGTGCATAGGAGTCAGCATCGCTTTTGATTTCAAAACCGCATATACCGATGTCTGTAACGGCAGCAATATCGGCTCTTGAAGTACCAATAGGAAGTTCTTCAAATGTACGGTGTTTGCCGAAATTTTCGTCAAGATAAGAAAAAAGTGCTTCACGGATATCAGGGTCAAGCATAGCATTGTCCTTTCAGATTCTGATTCATAGACTTCTTAAAGCATACTGAACAAGTATTGTCCAGCACTGCCTTCACTTAGTCAATAATCAGATTATACCACGTTTTTTCTCCAGAAACAAGAAAAAAATAAAGGGTATCTCTAAAGAACACTTCTAAAATAAATTTGCAGTGTTGCAAAAGCAACAGACAATAGAGGAGAATAATGGTAAAATTAATCAAAATAATAAATGTGGAAGTGTAAAACTTATGAATATAACAAAAGATATCAGATACATAGGAGTGAATGACCATAATATTGACTTGTTTGAGGGTCAGTATCATGTTCCAAACGGAATGTCATATAATTCATATGTGATACTTGACGAAAAAATTGCTGTAATGGATACCGTAGACGCAAACTTTTCACACGAGTGGCTTGACAACCTTTCGGATACGCTTGAAGGCAGAAATCCCGATTACTTGATTGTACAGCATATGGAGCCTGACCACTCGGCAAATATAAAGAATTTTCTCAAAGTATACCCCGAAACAACTGTAGTTGCAAATGCAAAAACATTTACGATGATAGATAACTTCTTCGGCGAAGGACTGTGCAGGAATAAACTGACCGTTGAAAACGGTGCAACTCTTAGTCTTGGCAGTCATACCCTGACATTCGTATTTGCGCCTATGGTTCATTGGCCTGAGGTTATGGTTACATATGACAGCAAGGACAAGGTACTGTTTTCAGCAGACGGTTTCGGAAAATTCGGTGCTTTGGACATCAATGAGGACTGGACTGACGAAGCAGGAAGATATTATATCGGCATTGTAGGAAAGTATGGTACTCAGGTGCAAAATCTTCTGAAAGCCGCTTCCGCACTTGATATAGAAAAAATCTGTCCGCTTCACGGCCCTGTTCTTGACGAGAATCTTGGGTATTATCTTAATTTATATAATGTGTGGTCATCATACTCTGTAGAAACCGACGGAATCTGTATTGCATATACATCTGTTTACGGAAATACAAGAAAGGCAGTCGAACAGCTTGCAGAAAAGCTTAAAATGAAAGGCTGTCCTGAGGTAGTGGTTCACGACCTTGCACGCTGTGATATGTCAGAAGCAGTAAGTGATGCTTTCCGTTACGGAAAGCTGGTTCTTGCAACAACAACGTATAATGCAGAAATATTCCCGTTTATGCGTGAATTTATAACTCATCTTACAGAGCGTGGCTATAAAAACAGAACAGTCGGACTTATAGAAAATGGTTCGTGGGCACCTCTTGCTGCTAAAATTATGAAGGGAATGCTTGAAAACTGTAAGAATATAAGTTGGCTTGGTACAACTGTTACCATAAAATCGGCAATGACTTCCGAAAACAGCGAGAGCATTACGAAAATTGCAGATGAACTTTGCAGTGAGTACGTTGCAAGGTCAGCTGATGCTGCCGACAAAAATGATCTGACGGCACTTTTCAGAATAGGCTACGGACTTTACGTTGTAACCTCAAATGACGGCAGACAGGACAATGGACTTATAGTAAATACTGTAACTCAGGTATCTGACAATCCTAATATGATTGCGGTAAACATTAATAAGGCAAACTATTCACATCATATTATAAAGCAGACGGGAATAATGAATGTAAACTGTCTTTCAACTGATGCACCGTTTGAAGTGTTTAAGAACTTTGGATTTCAGAGTGGCAGAAGTGCAAATAAATTTGAAAACTATAAGCCTGTATATTCCGATAACGGACTTGCAATTCTTCCGAAGTACATAAATGCCGCATTTTCGCTTAAAGTTGAGAACTACGTTGACCTTGGAACACATGGAATGTTTATTTGTTCCGTAACCGAAGCTCGTGTTATGAATAATAAGGAAACAATGACATATGACTATTATTACAAAAATGTAAAGCCACAGCCTGAAACAAAGGGCAAAAAAGGATATGTGTGCAAAATATGCGGATACGTCTATGAGGGAGACACTCTTCCGGATGACTTTGTATGTCCGCTTTGCAAGCACGGTGCGGCAGATTTTGAACCGATTCAGTAATGACAGGTCTCGTTCAGGTCACAATATGACAGACAGTAACAACATTTTGTTGTTTACTATATAATAAAAACATCAGGAGGTATTTTTATGAAGTATGTATGTCCTTGCGGTTACATTTATGACCCTGAGCTTGGCGATCCCGATGGCGGAATTGCACCCGGAACAAAATGGGAAGATATCCCCGATGACTGGGTTTGCCCTGTCTGCGGACTTGGTAAGGACGCATTTGAGCAGGAATAATCAAGCAAAAATATCAGCCTTGAGAAAAATATGACAATAAAGGGACTGTTGCAAATGCAGCAGCCCCTTAACTTTTATAACAAAAAATAAAATATATGGTATAGGAAATGGAAAAGCAGGCAAAATAAAAAAGTCCTTGTAAAAAACAAGGACTGGAGCTGATAGCCGGATTCGAACCGGCGACCTGCTCATTACGAATTCAGACCAAAGGTTCTTGTAATGTGAGGCAAAGTGCTACAAATCCCGATATTATGCGCTTTTCCTGAAATAGCGTTTAATTATTCACCTTAGTTTTGAGTAATCAGAGGTAATAATAAGTGCCAAATAAGTACCACGTTTTTTTACTATTGTATTTCAGCACGAATTATTTATACTTACCCATCAACCCATTTAAGCTGACTTTCTATTTCGTAGAACGACTTACCATCCCAGTATTTATCATTTAGTAAGTGTTCAAGACAGTCAGCTTTGCTGGAGCATTCGTAATAATAAAATTCATCAACAAAATGATGAATATCAGGTTTAAAGCGGTCAATGTGTGTATAATATAAGCCCTTTTCTTCGCAAAACTGTACTCCGTAGAAATAATACAGGTAACCGTCGTAACGCACCATTTCATCCTGTATAGTAAGGTTGTCGATAAAATCGTTTATGTTTCCGGCTTCCATCTTGTTACACCTCCAAAATATTTTTTGTACTTGTCGTATTCGCTTTGAGTTAATAGACGAGGTTTTCGATTATCGAAATCATCACGATTATACTCGTGTATATGCAGAATAGGTTTTCTGCTTGAGTCAAGGTCGCTTTCAGGGTGATATGCGATTTCTGCGGTCATATAGTGTTGTTTATCGAAAAATCGTATCATTCTAAAATTTCCATCAGGATAAAGTTGAATATATGCGGAGCTTGAATGAGCTTCGACAGGCAAATCGTGCTTTTTCCCCAATCCCTGAAGGATTTTCACACCTTCAATTTCACCAACTTTTTCGTATGTATATGCGACATTATTTCCTGCCGCATATGTTCCACGTCCTCCCATATCAGCGTACCACCTTTCTTGAAGCAAGGTAGTCAATCGATATTATGTTACCGTCCATTTCATCAAACGGCTTGCCTAAGCAGAGAACAGCGGACGGATTAAGCTTTTCAAGCATAGCATTGTAACCACGCAAAAATGAAAGCTTTGAGTTCTTACAGCCAATCATTCCGACTGCGACAGGAGCATTCTGCTCAATTCCGTCAAAACAGAAATCGTAACTCGGTGTATTACTCCAACTAACTGTAGGAATAACAGTGAAACCTTTGCTCTGCCAATAAGCACCGCACCAACGATTTTTTCCTACGCTCTCAATCTGTTTCCACATAGGCATATCGGCGTATAATGAAAAGTCGGGAGTAAGTAGGAACTCATATTGCGACAGTTTGTTTAGGCTTCTATCGGGATTTCTGTAAATGCCATCAAAACGGTAATCATCGACAAAAAAGTGAACGCCTTTTGCCTTGTTGACTTCATTGTCATTTGAACGTGTATCGTTAATTGATACCAATGACGGATTGATGCTTGGAATTTCCTGTTTTTTCACAAGCGGAATATTCCACTTTCCGACAGGATTGAATTGATTTCTTGTAAACAGCGCATTATTGCGCATTTCGGAGCTTTTCATATTGTAGCTCTCCTTCCTGTTGCAGAAATGCAACATATAAATGTTGATGCCAATTTGGCTATTCTGCCAATTGACAAACTCGGAAAGGACGTGCTACAATATTCAAACAGGATAGTTTGGATTTGCTTGTAGCATATCCGACGGATGAACACGTTAATCTGTTGCGCCAACAACATTTTGACGTGTTTTTCTTTTTGAGTTTTAACGCTCAATGGACATCACCTCTTAAAAATAATATATTCACATTATACTGCAATTCACTGCAAAAGTCAAGCAAGAACAGCATATATTGTGTTTTGATGTAAAAAGAATACTATATGTAGTATTTTGCTTGCGATAATGATACTTAAGCTGACTCGATTTTGAATAATGACAGTAGCTTGACCTCATACTCAAGATAATCTTCATTAGCCGAGAGCCATTTTTTATAGTAATTCAAAGCATAGCAAGCCGCCTCAAATGTAATATCAAAATGGTCTTGAATGTTAACGGGGCTTTCAGGAACGAATTGATGAACTAACGGGGGCGGCGCTAAAGCGTATTTTGCAAAGAATTTTGCTTCCGCTTCCTCTATATCTTCATCATTTCCGAGATGTCCCAAATAGTAATGACCTATTTCGTGCATAATTGTGTTGTTTTTACGTCCATATTGAATGTCAGAACTATCGTTGTAATAGATAACCCACAAAATTCCGTTTTCGTCTGTTCGTGAATATCCGTCGGAACTGATTTTCATTGAAGCATCTCGTTTGTCGGCTGATAAAGCAGAATAGGGGATAAGCGGGATATTTAGCTTTGAAGCAATTTCAAAAGCACTTATGGGAACACATCGTATGTCATATTCTTGAAACATATCGACCACCTGCTGTTTTATATATTCATAGGTGTCATCAGATAATTTTACTCGCATTAATTCTCCTTTCCGTCCATCAAAATTTTGATGATTTCCATTCTTTCTTCGTTTGTGAGGTTATTAGCGTTACGGGCAATTAAGATTTTAGCTTGAGAAATATCAACATCTTTGTCTTCTGCACCGCAAGAACCAAGAATATCATCAACTGTTGTGTTTAACGCAACAGCGATTTTTTTCAGGTTTACTCCTCTTGGAACCCTATCACCTTTAATGTAGTGAGATATTGCGGACTCGGTGACTCCTGATTTTTCGGCAAGCTCTTTTTGATTCATTTGCACATTAGAAAGCAATTGCACTATTCGTTCGTTCATTTTCATAGTATAGCCCTCCTTTTCTATTATAGGATAGCACATAATTATCACTTTGTCAAGTGCAAATCTTGATTATTCTTTAAAGCATACAAATCATTACATCAAATAGTTGTCACTTGGTCAACAACAAAATGATAAAACAACAAAAATAGCAGCACCCCATTTCAGTGTACTGCTATTTCTTTCGTTTGGTGTTAAAGATTATTCGCCGTCTTTATTCGGTCTATAATTACATTCAGTTCCCTCAGCGAGTTCAAATATAATGGTTTTCTCATTAGCGATGTAATAACCTTGAACTCTGTAACGGCAATCGTTTTTCCATTCATCACCCATCAACGCTCTGACTATTTCTGTAATATTCTTGTTTGATGTACTGAGCGTGTTTTTTTGTTCACCCTTCGGCTTTGAAAACGGCACAGCTCGACTTTCGTTTCCTTTACAAGCACGGATAGCGAAAACCTTGTTATCCTTGTCTACGGCATATTGAACGAATTGTGGATATCCTAAATCATCAAGAACACGCTTCGTGAATGTAATTCCGTTGACGTTAATATAGATGTCAGGGGTAGCGTTTGTGGTGATGTCAAGCACCTCAAGATTAAGATTTTTGAATTCGATAGCCATAATTATTTCACCTTTCATTTTCAATATTATTTAGTGAGCGTAGAATTTTCAGAAACTCTGCTCGTTCGGATTTTGTCCAAGAAGCGTTGAGCAGGAAAAAACCTTGTATTACGCCGTTCTTGGATTTGGTTGCAATAACACGCTTAGGAACGATTTTAAGAGGAACTTTATTCGATAATCGTCTGCGCTCGTTGTATGACTGCAGCAGTTCCTGTGTTCTGTTCCACTTTTCTCTGCTTATTATTGCATCGTGATGGTTTTCTGTGAAGTACATCGGCAGAAAATTTCTGTTTTTGACGGATTTATGCGTAAGGAAATTCTTCGTGTACGTCTTTTGCATAAGAGCGTCACCGCAGTATTTTTCATTTGACAGGATATTACGAATAGTGCCTGTTCGCCATTTATATAGTTCTTTCGGCGTTTTGATACGTTCTTCAGCAAGCGCCTCTGCGATTTGTTCAAGGGAAGCACCCTCAATAAAACTGTCATAGATGAACCTTACGATGTCTGCTTCAGCGTCATCAATTTTAATCTTCCCGAAATGGTCACGGTAGTAACCCAATGTATTTATTACGGAAAACTTATAGATACCTTCTTGCATACGGTAACGGATACCTGCCTTTATCGCTTCGCTTTTCTGTTGTGACTCTAATTGTGCGAGAGCCGACAATATCATTATGATAAGGCTATCCTTACCGTCCGTTGTTCCGATACCCTCCGTTTCAAAATGAACGGATACAGGGGGATTAAGGTCACTCAACAGTCGCAAATTCGTAAGTATATCCACGATATTACGACCAAAACGGCTTATACTCTTTGTCAATATCATATCGACATCGTGATTTTTCGCCGCTTCTATCATTTTCTGAAAGCCTTTACGCTTTTCAACGCTTGTTCCCGAAATACCCTCATCGGAGAAAATACCTGCAAAATCCCACATTGGATTATTTTCAATGTACTGCTTAAAGTGTTGGCATTGGATTTCAAAGCTGCCTGCTTGATTTTCCTCGGCAGTGCTGACACGACAATATGCACAAACACGAGTTTTCCGGACATCATCCACTTCGGTTATAGGTTTGGGCGGAATGATTACCACACGTTTTTGTGTTTTATTTGCTTCAAACGCATCCCGTATCTGTTGTTTTTCGAATTCGTTTCGCTTGCTCTGCGTTTTCTGCCTTCGGGCTTCTTCAATCTTTTTGCCGTCAAGTTTTTTTGTCATTCGGCGTTGACCTCCAAGAATTATTAGCCGTGTTTTTACAGGGGCACCACCTGCTTTCGAATGCCCAATATACTATCCTCCTTATTACGTATTTATGTCAAATCCTCGGACGGTTAAATTATCAGAGGATAAGAACAACAAAAAATCCGTAGCAGAGCAGTTCTGCTACGGAAACGAGGGAAATATTCATTTTGAACTCGCCACATTGATAATTATGGAATTTACAGTGCTTTAATTATTTCCATAAATTTATCGAGATAAAAAGCACCGTCCCAATCCTTATCTTTGTTTTGGAATACCATATAATATGCGAAATTGTTATTGCCTGCGGCATTTTGCCAAATACGTCCGAGGTTTAGCTTCGCTCTATTTTCGGGATTGTCAAGGTAATCGCCCTTTGTTTCAACAGCGACGAGCATACCTTTTTTCGTCATAACAAGAAAATCGGGATAATGGTTTACATATCCGTTAATGCAGAAGCCTTTTCTATCGGTTACTCTATGCCACCATTTTACATTATCAAGTGCCGCTATTGCGCTTATAGCTTTGTACTCAAAATCGTTCATATTGCCGTCTTCTGCCGTATACAGAGATTTCGATAGCGTTTCAATTGTCTTTAGCGGCGAAATCATTTCGGGAAACAGATAATAAGGCTTGCAGAGAATTTTTCTCTGTTCAAGAAGTGTATCAAATTGCATTCTTGCGTATTCTTCCTGCAAAGAAACAATTTTTGCTCTTATTTTATCGGCATAGCTGTTGATATGACTTTCAAGGTCTTCTATCATTTCTGCACTCATTGCATTCACAATTCTGTCTATGTATTCGGACAGGTCAGCCGCATCAACATTTTTGATTTTGTCAAGCTGTTTATGAATAGCGTCTTTGCAGACTTTTATTCTGCTTTCGGGAGCAAGGCTGTTGAAATACTGCTTGAACGCTTTGGTATCCCATTCACCGAGCTTTGACGATTTCGGTACAACATCACGGCTTCCCTCAATATCAACCTTGACAATCTGTTCATCTGCCGTGCTAAAATTGATTTCGGAGCTTTTATCACGGAGGGTAAAACCATTTGTGAGCATTTCTTTTTCAAGTAAATCCTCGCTTTCGGCAGAGAATAACGTTGCTTCGCCTTTAATAACAAATTGCGGAATTATTATGTCATTCATTTCAGGCTCAAATTCATCATTTACATAAAATGTATTCATCTTGTCCCTCAATTCTACGGGTGCGGAGTAATACTCAGATGAAGCGTTTTCATCAATGGCGGTATTATATTCTTGCGATTGCGATATTGCTGTTTCAAACATATTTGAAACGGTTGTGCTTGGAGCTTCAGATACCGTTGCCGCCTCTGATAATTCTTGCTTTAGGGAAACCGTATCAATATTAAGTACATCGTCATCTGTTGAACTGTTAACGTAATCGTCTAATGTCGGTTGAACGGGTTCTGCTGCCAGAACAGGTGCAATCGGTTCTTCAATAATATCTTCACCAACACGCATATCGTGCTTGCTGAAGCCTGCGTTGTTAAGCCCCTCAACGACTTTTTCTATTGTGGTACGGAAATCATCGGAACAAGTCAGAACGTATGACATATTCAAGAACGGCGCTGAATGTTCTTTGGTGTACGGTTGTCTGAGTATTCGCCCAAGTATCTGCTCTACATCAACCGCCGATGAACGATTAGCAATTGTAGCGAGAATATACGCAAATGGACAATCCCAACCCTCTTTTAAGGCGTTTACCGTTATAATATATCTGATACGGCAGTCCTCACTCATAAGGTCTATGCCCTTGATTTCATTGACGTTGGAGGTCTTGATGGCTATCTGTTCTGCGGGAATATCGGCATTTATCAGAATGTCCTTGATTTTTTCAAAGGTTGTGTTATCGTCGCTTGTGCGTGGTTGAGCTTGAAACAGCACTATCGGGCGAATATATTTATCGTCTTTTTCTTTCTCTGCGATTGCCGCTTTTTCAAGGTTGCGACGCAGGTCGATTGCGTCACGGATAACGTCTTTCTGCGTTTTGCGGTTATAAATGATAACAGGCAATTTCACCATATGTTCTGCTTTTAATTTGAGTGCGTCAACATAGGAAATAATATTACTGTTCTTTTTGGGCGTTGCTGTTAAGTCGAGAATAAAGCACGGATTGAGATTTTTCAATACATCAACGCTGAGATTAGACGTTGCGTGATGACTTTCATCAACGATAACAAGCGGAGTAAGCCAATTCAAAACCTGTGCTAATGCTGTTTCGTCACAATCGGGAATAACCGTGTCTGCATTGCCGTACAGCTTTGTGAACTGTGCCAATGCGCTGTTTTCTTGATATACTTTTCGTCCCTCTTTGCTTGCACTGCGGAAAGAGTCATAGCTCATTACAAGGATAGTCAGACATTCGTTTATCGACGTTGGATTGAAATTCTGACCGTTTAAAGCCATTGCTTTTGTGATGACCTCAACCTTACCGCCGTAATCTACATCAATTTTTTGTCTGTAAGGGTGATTTACATCTGAAAGCGTTCTCTCAGTCTGTTCAAGAATAGCGTCACTCGGAACAAGCCATACCACTACTCTTGGCTGTTCAAGCGGCATTGCCTCAAATATCGGTCTGATAGCATTACAGGCAAGAAATGTCTTGCCACCACCTGTTGGTACTTTGAAGCAAACGTGAGGCGTATTCGGAATGGTATTTTTATAATCGGGAACGCCGTTAAATCCAACACGGATATTCTGTTCCGTCATCAAGTCACGGTATGCTTGTGAATAGTTGTTCGTTTTTTCCATAAGCTCTAAATAGCGCTTCAAGTTATTCAAAACAGCACGCTGATATGATTTCAGTTCCATTTTGTCCGCCCCCTTTATAGTTTTGAAATATCACGAGGAATTTTTTTAAACGTGATATTCATTTTTGTGAGATATTCATCGCTGTATGTGCATTTGTCGGCATATATTATATATGTATCTGCCTTTGTCTTTACGGTCGCAAGGAATTCGTTGTTCAGCGTTGTGACTTTTTCCTTGTCGTAATAGAAATAATATGCGTTATCGTTGTTTACACCGAGAAAATACTCGTTGTCAGTTTTATCTGCGGTTACAAGCGGCTTTTTCGTTTCCATAAACCACACATACTCACGGATTTTTTGCGTATCAACTTTTTCGTTCAGCTGTTCATTGTCAATTAAAAGCGGTTCGCCTAAGTCGTAGAAAGTGAAATCTCCGCCCGTACCTTCAACCGCATTTTTACCATCTCCATATCCGTCAATAACTCTTTTCACACGTTCCGCTGTAATGGTTTCTGCGTAATCTTCCATTTCAATCAATATGAATTTGCGGTTACCGTTGTCGGCTTTGTTCATATTAAGAACGGCGTGAGCGGTTGTACCGCTACCGGCAAAGCTGTCAAGTACTATATCATTTTTATTAGTAGCAAAACCTAAAATATACGATATTAAGGAGATTGGCTTTGGATAGTCAAACACTTTTCTGCTTAATATTGTTGATATTTCAAGCATTCCATCGCTATTATATCCCTGTTTGTCAAACCAAGTATCAGGATTTTGTGTCATAGTCCTGTTAGCTGCAAAAACTTTTTGAACAGGTTTGGTTTTTCCTGTTTTACCAAAAATAATCCTTCCGTCTGAAATTCTTCTTTTTACTTCATCTTCGTTAAAAACCCAATAGCGTCCTTCAGGCGGATAAAACACTTCATCAGTATTTGGATTTGTTATTGAAAAATAAGGACCTTTATGATTTGCCGATAAATCAGTTGTTGTCCAAGGACCACGTATATCATTATCAGGGTTAGAATACTTGTTTTTAAGATATTCATTTGAAAGTGGAACTTGAAACGGCGGAAGATTGCTTATGCTTTTAGCATAAGCAACAACAAAATCGTGAACGGCACCTATGTATCCCATATTATTACCGTTTGTTTTTTTCTTCCATACGATATTGGCTATGAAATTGCTAGAACCAAAAATCTCATCACAAATAAGCTTCAAATTTGCCTGTTCGTTATCATCAATGCTGATAAAAATCGCACCGTCGTTTGCCAAAAGCTTTTGAAGCAATTTCAAACGGGGATACATCATACAAAGCCATTTATCGTGGCGGGATAAATCCTCGCCCTCTTTGCCGACAACCTCACCAAGCCACTTTTTTATCTTGGGGTCGTTGACATTATCGTTATAAACCCAGTTTTCGTTTCCTGTATTATAGGGCGGGTCTATATAAATGCACTTTATCTTTCCCTCGTACTGTGGAAGCAAGGATTTTAACGCTTCAAGATTATCGCCACGGATAATCATATTGTCACTGTGTTCTGCATTGTATGTATATTTCTTTTCAAGAACACGGTACGGCACATTCTGATGATGATTAATAACCTTGTCTTTTCCTATCCATTCAAGTGTCGGCATATTCGTTCTCCTTGTTTCGTTTATCGTTTCTGCACAGGCTGCTATACGTGATAGGGATTAGTCCACAAATCGCTATACAATGGGATTTCCCGATAACCTTTGAAATGGCAAGAGCCTTTCAAAAGGCAAACGGGCGATACTTGCGTGAAAGTCAGTGGACGGACATCACTTTGGTGATGAGCCTAGAACTCGGTTAATAGATTAAAGAAGTCCTGTATCAGACGGTAAACCGTCGTGTACAGGACTTTTCTGTTTCAATCGTATGAAATTAACCGAATGAAAGGCGGATTATTATAATGGCAAAAGAAAATATCAGAGGAACAGCACCAATAACACAAAACGAGGAGAATGTCAAGAGATTTTTTGAAGAAATTTTCGGTAACGCCGAAGCACAATCTTCTCCGTTTGTCAACCCCAAATCAGCAAAAACTTTTCAGCTGTCCAATGCACAAACCGAAGCAGATGTCAAGGACTTTTTTGAATTTATTTCAGAGCTTAATGAGGTCAACGACAGCTTCGGTGAACTGATTGACGAAGCCTGTGAAGCATACTTCAACGATTTTGTCAACCCTGTTTTGAACAAAAACTTATCGCTGACGAAAAGGCAGACAGAAATGCTCATCAAGCACTACAACGAGCTTTTCGATATGCTCCTTGAAATGGACGTGTTCCTCACGGAGCTGAACGATTTCGTGGCGTATGAAGTGGAACAGCGTTTCATCGGCAAGCCTGACAGCAACTTGTTCTCTGTTACAGGTGACGATGACGGCAACATTGTCATTACAATCGGAAATCACAGATAATGTCCGAAGTGTTCCGTGTAGAGAAAAACAGGGACTACACAACAATGGCAAACTTCCATTTACGAGATAGAAACCTGTCGTTGAAAGCCAAAGGACTTTTATCCTTAATGTTATCATTACCCGACGACTGGGAATGCTCCGTTGTGGGATTTGCTCAAATCTGC
>JALCDN010000011.1 GCA_022641595.1 Ruminococcus sp.
TTGGGGTAACATCATTTTTATCCGTTCTTCCATAATACTTTTACCTCACTTTTTACTTGATAAAAATATTATAACATATTTTGCTTAGATAGTCATGTTATTATTTCATAAGTCCTAGTAGCTACAGCTTTTGCCCTTTGCAACGAGTGTCTTGAAAGTGATTTCAAGAGGTTGACCGAGTTTTTCGGCGACAGATATGCCGTCGATAAATTCCTTGCATTCATAAGTGCTGACTTTGTATGGTATAGAGTTCTTATCAAGAAAACGCATAGCATTTGTTTTAAGTTCCTTGCCCATAAAGTGCCTCCGTTAAGATTATGTAAATTTCGTTTGATTTCTATGAGAACAATTTCTTACTTTCAAGAAAATTATACCACGGATTTCAAATAAATACAAGGGCAGATTTATGCAGATTCCTATTGCTACAACTTATGAGCAAGAAAAGCTGCCGTACAAATTATAGGGCATCTCTAAAAACTCCTTTTGAGAAAAACACCTATGCACGGCATCTGCTGTGTCAACCTCCCTCATAGTGCGACAGCACGCTTTCGGAAGGTTTCCTTGCAGCTACCGCACATATCTGATTTTTCCTTAATCAAACGAGTTTTTAGAGGTGCCCTATAATGATTAATCATCAGCAGGTCTGTAATTTTTGAACATAGCTTCCTGTTGAGAAAGAGTAGCATTATAGAAGCGAACGCCTTTGTCAAGACCTCTTATTTTCTGCATTTCTTCATTTGAAAGACAGAAATCGAAAATGTCGAAGTTATCCTTTATGTGCTGAGGATTTGTGCTTTTGGGGAAGATAATGTTACCCTCCTGCAAGTGCCAGCGAAGAATTATCTGTACATTTGATTTATGATATTTTTCTCCAAGCTCGGTAAAGAGAGGTTCGTTTATAAGCTCTTTGCTGCCATGACCGATGGGGTACCAGCTTTCGAGGAGAGTGCCATACTTTTTCAGCCTTTTTTTAAGTTCATTCTGCTGAAAATAAGGGTGAAGCTCAACCTGATTTACAGATGGTTTGATTGAAGCAAAATTGCAAAGTTCCTCAAGACGTTCAGATTCAAAATTTGAGATGCCGATAGAGCGTACTTTTCCGAGCTTTACGGCTTGTTCGGCTTCTTTCCAAGCGTCGAGGTATTCGCCGACTTGTTGGTGAAGCAATAGTAGGTCGATATAATCGGTGTCAAGGCGATTGAGCATTTTGTTAATAGCTTTTGTGGTTATGTCCTTACCGTAGTCTGAAACCCATAGCTTTGATGTAATCCAGATGTCGTGGCGGTTTATTCCTGAATCTTTTACAGCTTTGCCGACACTTCTTTCGTTCTGGTAAGCGTGAGCGGTGTCAATATGCCGAACTCCTAACTGAAGTGCTGTTTTGACAGCATTTACAGTTTGTTCTCCATCTGGTATCATAAATACTCCGATGCCGTACTGTGGAATCATATTACCGTCATTTAGCTTAATAAGACTTTGCTCTGACATAGACTGCCTCCTTAAAAATGGTACTAAAGAAGTCAAATAAAAATTTTTATTTTTTAAAAAGCTTGTTTTCGCATTGTTTCATCATGCCTGATTCATAGAGGTTGATTTTGTAGTCAAGGCGGTCAAGAGTAGACTGCATATCGGAGATTTTTTGTCTGAGGATATCACGTTGTTCAATAAGGAGTTCTTTTCTTGCGGATATAGTTGAGTCACCTTGGCGAAACATAGTGACGTATTCTATAAGAATCTCGATAGGCAGACCGGCGGACCTCATACATTTAATAAATTCGATCCAGTTGCATGATTCCTCATCATAGTCCCGCAAACCGCTCTGACTTCTTGGAACGTGAGGAATCAGACCTATTCTTTCATAGTAGCGCAAGGTATCGGCTGACAGACCGAATTTTTTGCTTACTTCAGAAATTGTCATACATTTTTACCTGCATTGTAAGCCTGTTTCATAAATGCAGTGCCGTTTACATCGCCTTTCTGCCAAACGCCTGTACCGTAAATGATGTCTTTTTCGACGGCATTATTGAGGCAGTCGTCAGTAAATCCACGGATAGCGTCGATAGTTTTTTCGAGCATAGCCTTGTTGGAATCGGCGGCAGTAACTATAAAGTAAAATTCCTTGTTGGCAATGTCTGTGTAACGAGGAACACTTCTGTCGATAAATGTTTTGAGCTGAGCGTCCATTGAGTAGAAATAAACCGGAGTGGCGAGGACTATAACATCAGCGTCGAGCATTTTCTGTATAAGCTCAGCCATATCGTCTTTCTGAACGCATTTGTGTGTGCTGTTGCATACACCGCAGCCTGAGCAGTAGTTGATTTTCTTTTCCGAAAGACGGATTTTTTCAGCTTTATTGCCGCCGTCAACAGCACCTCTTAAAAATTCGTCGCAGAGGGTATCGGAGTTTCCGCCTTTTCTTGGACTTGCAGATATTATAAGAACATTTTTCATTATAAAAGCCTCCTGAATTAAAATTATTTGATTGAATTAATAGCGTCATCAGCAATCTGACGAGGAGTAAGGTGATTTTCTTTGAGAACATCTTCCGGGTTGTATCTGTCTATAAATTCTTTTTTGAGACCGAAATTCAGAACCTTCATGTCCGAATTTCCGTAGAACGAAGCGATTTTCTGACCGAAGCCGCCATCAAGAACACCGTCCTCAAGAGTTACGACAACAGAATGTTCGGCTTTAAGTTTTTCGAGAAGTTCGCAGTCGATTCCGGAAATGTAAACAGGATTTATAAGAGTTGGCTTGATACCGCTTTGTTCCTCAATAAGCTGAGCTGCCTGAGCACCGAGATGATAGAAACTTCCAAGAGCGATAACAGCAATGTTACTGCCCTCAGTTGTGACCTCAAATTTATTAAGCTCCGAGAAATCCTTTGTAACCTTTTTGCCGTCAGAAATATATTGACCGCCCGGAACTCTTATAGCGACAGGGTATTCATTCTGTTCAACGCTCCAGTCGAGCATAGCAAGGTATTCTTCTTTGCTTGTTGGTGCAAGGTAAACGATATTCGGAATATTTGAAATAAGCGGAATATCAAAGATTCCAAGGTGTGTAACGTCCGACATACCAAAGACTGATGCGGCGAAAACAACGAGAGTAAGAGCATTTGAGTTTATCGCAAGGTCTTGTGAAAGCTGGTCGTAGGTACGCTGTATAAACGAGCTGTAAACTCCGTAAACAGGTTTTGCACCGTTTGCGGCAAGACCTGATGACATAGCAACGGCGTGTTCCTCGGCAATGCCAACGTCTATGAACTGAGAACCTGCTTCAAGACGCTTTTCGGGAGTAAATCCCATTACAGTCGGAGTAGCTGAGGTTATGGCAATAACATTTTTATCGGATTTCATTTTCGCAAGCAGATAATCGCCAGTGATGCTTGAGTAGTCCTCTGAGTCGAAGTTAAACAGCGACTTACCGGTTTCAGGATTAAACGGCATACACCAGTGCCATGATTCACGGTCGGTTTCAGCAGGAGCGTAGCCCTTACCTTTTTGAGTGGCAATGTGTACAGCAACAGGCTTTGATGAATCTTTTACCTTTTTGAAGGCATCAATCAGATCAGAAATGTTGTTGCCGTCCTTTACGAAAACGTAGTCAAGACCCATAGCCTTGAAAAGGTTGCGGTCGGATTTTCCGTCGGATTCACGCAAAAGTCTGAGACCTTTATAGATACCGCCGTGATTTTCGGCGATTGACATATCGTTGTCATTTACAACGATTATGAGGTTGGAGTTGAGTTCGCCTGCAAAATCAAGGCCTTCGAGAGCTTCACCGCCGCTCAGAGAGCCGTCACCGATTATTGCAACTATATTTTCTTTATCACCCTTGAGGTCTCGTGCCTTTGCAAGACCACAGGCAAGACTTACCGATGTTGAGGTATGACCTACTGTAAAAAAGTCGTGTTTGCTTTCGTGAGGGTTTGTGTAGCCGGAAACGTCGTCATAATGTTCCGGGTAAAGAAATGCATCTTTTCTGCCTGTGAGCATTTTGTGGCAGTAGCTCTGATGTGAAACATCAAAAACAAATTTGTCTGTCGGAGAGTCAAATACAAAGTGCAGAGCGATAGTTGCTTCTACCATACCGAGATTCGGACCAAAATGACCTCCGTGACGACTGAGCTTTGAAATTAAAGCCATTCTCATTTCAGAAGCAAGCACATTAAGCTCTGATATGCTAAGCTTTCTTAGGTCAGATGGCGAGCTGATATTTTCAAGATACATAAAAAACCTCCTAAATGTTCTGTCAACAGATAACGCATAACAAATTGTGCATTATCTTTTGATAATTACATTATAAACCCTGGAGTTGACTCTATGTCAAGTGTTTTTGCAAAAAAAATTCAGGCATTGCCTGAATCAGATTATAGGGTGCCTCTAAAAACCTGTTTTTGCAGATTTCATAGTCAAAAGATCCCAAAATCACGTCATTAATTTTTGACAAACTGAGGTTTTTAGAGGCACCCTTATATATTGATTTGCCAACTAACTCTTAAATTTTTCTGCTTGCATAAAATATTCACGGGTTAGCTGTCCCATCAATAGCAGTCAGAATTTGTTATGAGAAATTTCTGAAAAATATTTTCCCTGATAAGAGTCGCTTGATGCCTGAAACTTATCAATTCCGCCAAGTACAGCGATTTTATTAGCACTCCACATAGGAGCGACAAGTTTTTTCTTGTCGCCGTCACCTGTTAAGCGTTCGATGACTGTTTCTGGGGAGAAAAATTCGAGCTGCTTTGAAACTATTGTAATGTAGTCCTGCATAGTAAGCATTTCAAATGGCTGAGCAATGTATTGCTTGTGAAGCTGAGTACCGCTTATAATATGCAGCATTTGTAATTTTACAGCTTCAGGACGCAGCAAAGCAGCTTGCCTTGCGGTTTCGAGCATCATCTCGTCGGTTTCGTGCGGCAGACCGTTGATAATGTGCAGACACGTTCTTATCCCTGCATTTTTAAGCTTAGCATACCCTTGCAGAAATTCTGAATGGCTGTACTTTCTGTTGATATAGTTTATAGTTGAATCATGTACCGATTGCAAGCCGAGTTCTACTGTAAGATTGGTGTCATTGCATAGGTCTGAAAGAACTGCTATCACGTCATCGTCAAGGCAGTCTGCCCTTGTTCCTATAGAAATTCCTATGATTTCGGGTGAGCAGAGGACTGACCTATAGAGTTTCTCAAGCTTTTTTGCAGGTGCATATGTATTTGTGTTTGCCTGAAAGTATGCGATTATCTTAGCGTTGTGGTTTTTAGAGCGTATTCGTTTGATTTCCGAAGCAAGCTGAGCTTCAACGGAAACATTTCCATTTGTAAAGTATCCGCTTCCTCCATCGCAGAAGATGCAGCCGCCAGTACCTTTTGTGCCGTCAGCATTTGGGCAGGTAAAGCCGCCGTCAATTACGGCTTTGAAGACTTTCCCGCCAAAATGTATTTTATTATAATAGTTTAGTGTATGGTAACGCTTGTTGTCAAGTGAAAATTTAAATGGATTCATATATTAAGCTGCTCCGTATGTAAAATAATCAGTTTAAGTCTCTTATTTAAATGGTAGCATACCTTATAAGAGTTGTCAAGTTTAATTTCGCCTTTTTATTGTTAAGGGTACCTCTAAAAACTCGTTTGATTAAGGAAAAATCAGATAGGTGCGGCAGCCGCAAGGAAACCTTCCGAAAGCGTGCTGTCGCACTATGAGGGAGGTTGACACAGTAGATGCCGTGCATAGCTGTTTTTTCGAAAGGAGTTTTTAGAGATACCCTTAAGTAAAAGTAAAAATATTTTTTAAATTGCATATAAAGTTTAATATAATACAATACGACTTATTGGAAGTATTTGTAATAATGTATGCTAATATTAATATAAGGTAGCATTACAAATTTTACTTTTATTTGAAATTAACAGCTTTGATAAGTTATTACAAAAAATCAGTAAATTATTACAAAAATATGCACTTAATGAAAATCCATGATATATTTAAATACATACATAAAGATTTGGCTAATTGATTTTTATAATAAAGAATGAAATATCAGAATATAACAGTCTCATTTTTGAAACAATAAAAGTTCAGGAATTCAAATAATACTGTTTAATCTGCAACTTATGAAAAATAATGTATTTTGGATTATATTGTAAGGCAGTGCCTACATAGCTAATATTTTAAAATACATAAATTTGCAAGCATAGAAACTTAAATCAATGTAGTGGAGAAATTTATTCTCACTGCAAATAAGGTATGTGATTAAATTATGAAAAAAAATAGTATATTGATAACGGTTGCTTTTGCATTACTTATTGCAACAGCAACAGGCTGTAGTAAAAGTAAGGAAAATTCAGAAATATTAGATAACGACATTTCTACTGATAGCATTTCAGAAAACTCAGAATCTAACAATTACAATTCTGAGTTAGAAAATACATCTGACATAAACTATAGTAAATCTGATTCGAAAGTTTCTTTAAAAACCAATGATGAAGAAACTGCAACGGAATGTAATGCTGTAGATCCTATAAATGTAACTATTTCAAATGGTTCTGATTCAACTGATAAAACGTACGCATCAATTTCAGATATTGATCTTAATCGCCCTGATAATATGATGCCAGATCATGTATTTATGGGATGGAATGAAAATGCAATAATCCAAAAAATAGCAGATAAATCTATTGATGTTACATCAAATATTAATATTACTGCTGAAAGCACTGATATATCAAATGTGGAAAATGCTATTTTTAACGATGCAACATATGTAAATGCAGACATCCCCACTGAATTTTCCATACCGATTGCTATTGGAGGAAAGACCAAATTCAATACACTTGATCTTGAAATTGAGTATGACAGTTCAATAATGAAATTCATAAAATTTCAAAATGTGGATTCTGATCTTGTTTGCAACTGCATTCCAAATGAAAATAAGATATATATAAGCTTTTCATCATCTGGCAATATAAGTGGACAGATTGATTTGTGTGATATTATATTTAGTAATATCAAAAGTGGTTCTTTAGAAACTTCTTTGAAATATACCGTTAAGGATATGGCAGCATATGACAAAACGACATCTGCATTTAGTAATGCTAAATATACAATTGTAAACGGCAAAATTGTTATGTATTAGCTTGTAATTGTACATAGCTAATTCATATAGACAATTATAGGTGGTAAGTACCTGTAAAATAAAAAGGAGGAAATATCAATGAAATTAAAAAACGGTAAACATTTTAAGCGTATTATTGCCTTTGTTGTTGCACTGGCAACAATAGCCTCGGCAAGCATGACTGCAAGCTTTGCAACTCAAAATGATACAAAGAATGAAGTCGTTAAGCACGTTGATGACCTTAGGTCTGTTTTCCCAGGATTAACAGAAAACAAGATGCAGCTCAGCGACCCTGCTTTCTCGGAAAAAAACTGGTATGAGTACATCGACTATACTTTTTATACCGATGTTGTAGACGGTGATATGACTTATCGCATCTACAAACCTACAAATTTCAGTTCTGCATCTGTTATGGCAATCGGTGACTACAATCCAAAAGAAGTGCTTGGCAATACAACTAACCTTTCCATGAATCTTGGCGAACTGCAAACCATATTTGATATGGCTCAGCAAGGCAGCAACATATCAAAGGACTTTGTTGGACTTGATATGACAAACGGTATTGCAAAGAGCATGAACAGTGTAAGCTCTGTTATGGATAACAGCAAATATTATTCAAATTCGAGCTTTCTTGGAATACCAGGTGATAAAAAGTACACAGGTGTAAGCAATGACGGATTTTTTAATGCAAGTCAACTTTCTATTGAAATTGTTGAATCGGAAACAGTTTCTGCTTGTAAAACAGTTTCTGCTGATTCTGCTTATACTATATCAGAAAATTATGAAACCTCAAAAGATAAGTCTACTTATAAAGAGGCTTCAAATGCTGTTACAAATCAGAAAGAAGATGTCACGACAAACGGTGTAGCAATATCAAATGCAACTTCCAAATCTTCGGAAATTGGTCAATCTATTTCAGACTCAATTGGTTATGAACAAACTGTCGAAGACATAACTTCAGATTCAAGCTCTCACAAAACAACAAATGGGGTTGATTTTGGTACTAATATGTCAGCTCAATATGGGGTGGCAGGTTCGTTTATAGAAGCTGGAATGAGCATGAATATCACGAAAGGAAGCGAAGATGAGACATCTCATAGCAATCAACATTCAAATGCTAGTACTATATCAAGTTCACGTACTGAAGAAAATAGTGCATCAATTACTAATTCAAGTGAGCAAACGATATCTGCTAATATTGACCAATCACATTCTGATTCTACAAGTATCGAAAATTCAATGACAAATGGTTCAAATAATACAACTGGTCAGAAATATGCTAAAGATGTTTCTTTGAATCTTGGCTACGGCGTTGATTATCAATATGGCAACGAACATTCACTTTCAGTTGGCGTTACAAGAACTTTTGCTGCAAGAGAAGACGAAAAAGTAAAGAATGTTGGCTGGAAACTTTGCGAATATGTTGTAAAAATACCATATTACATTGAAGCCATAAAGAAAGACCAGACAGGAAATGAATCAGTATTATATGGTCAGTATGTAAACTACAATTTACTCAACGGTGTTTGCAGAGTGTTTGCTAACGGCTACATTGAACATTGGTATACAGGCGAACTTGTAACATATGCTGATTTCTTTAATGGATTTGTTACGACAAGTGAAATTATTGACAAGGCAAAATTACAACAAAGTGAAAAGTCTAACGGATTAGGCTGAAAGGAGAAAAGTATATTATGAAAATAAGACATATTTGTGCTTTCTTAGGTGGCCTTTCAGCATTACTTGCATTACCTGTATCAGGTTCATTTGCTGCTGATACAAACGTAAATGCATCGTTAATGAATACTGAATTTCAAGCCGAACAGGATAGTGACTTTACAACTACAATCTATGTGCCTGAAAATTCAAACATTTCAAATTTTCAAGCAGTTCTTAATTATGATTCCGATTGCGTAAGCCTTGTTGAAGCCAAACCTTGCGAAAGCAGTGCTGGCACGGTTACTGTAAATTCAAAAGACGGAAAACTTTACATTGCGTTCAGTAGTGCAGAAAACCAAACTGATAAGGTTAATATCGTTGATCTTAAATTTCATGTAGCTGATGATCTTTCTGGTGGAAAATACAATTTTATTTCAATTGATAAATCCGCAACAAATTCTGCTGCAAGCAATACAATAGGGGACCAATTTACAACGTATGATTTGTCACCAACATTTTCAACAATGAATATATATCAGTATGGCGATTCAAATTTAGACGGAAGAATTATTTCAATGGATGTTACTTATCTTAAGCAATATCTTGTTAAGCTGAGAGATATTTCTGATTTATCAAAGAAGTATTCTAATGCCTGCCTTGATTTTGAAACTGATGGAACAACACCTACATTAAATTCAAGGGACGCTTTGGTTATTCAACAAAAAGTTGTTGATATGGACGTTAATCTTGGAGATCGTGTTAATGTAAAATTCTATAAAATGACTAAGTTTGACAATGATCCTTCAAAAAGGGAATACGAGCTTTATGCAACAAAATCAATAAAAGCCGGCAGTTCTTTAAAGAATATTCCAAATGTTCCTGATCTTGTTGGATTTGGCGAATCAAAATGGTCATCTTCTAAGGATTCAATGATTGATGTTGATTTTTCAAAGGTTAATTCTGACATGGAAGTCTATTCATGGTATGCCGATGAAGATCCAAATATACAAAAACTAAATGATACTGTTAATGCACTTGAGCTTGGTTTTGCTCAATCTGGAAAGTATATAACTGATGATTTTCAACTTCCATATAAGAGCAACTATGGTTCGTTCAATATGCTGTCAACAGCAGATTATAGTGGCCTCGATATTATTTGGAATATTGATAGTGGTGCTCTTGCGCAAAGTATAAATATGAGCCATGATTATATTGTCGATATTCCTACAGGTGACAATCAGATACCATATACAACGTGGGTAACTTTTACTGCAAATATTATGTTTAATGGAAAAAAGTATGGTTCTCATGAATTTAAACGTGAAGTAAAAGGAAAAGTTGATGTTCCAAGTCCTACTGCTTTTCAGAATGTTATTAAATCAATTCCAATTGATTTTCCTGAACATTACAGACTTCCAGGTTACATGACCCTTGAATCATCAAGACTAAGCTATGGCGTTAATCTTGTGCAGAATGTTGATATCAAATGGTCTGTAGTAAAAAATAGTGATGGCTCGACAGCTGATCAAAGAGCTCTTGACTCGGAAAGCAATGAAATTATTTATCTTAAAGATAAAAATAACATTACTCTACAGGCAGATTTCATATTCAATGGTGAAACAGTTTATACTGACAGAATATCAAGAACTATACCCGCAGAATCAATTGAAGGACAAATCGAATATGCGAAAAACTATATACAAAGTTATGTTCCATCTGTGATTTCAGGTGAAACGTATTTTCCAACATCGGTTCCTCTTTATGACCTTACTGTTTCGTGGATTCCGGATATTGAATCAGGCAAGGTTAAAATAGGTAAGAATGAAACAATAAACGGTATTACTTATAAAATTCTTGATGTAGGTGAAAAAGCAGGTTATATGGAATGGGCAAAGGCTTATGCAAACATTGAAAGAAATGGGGACAAATCATTTGCTCAGACCGGTCTTGAATTCAATGTTCAACTTGCTGGCAATAGTTCTGAAATTTCAACTGACAAAATTCCAGATGTGAACCTTTATAAAGCACTTGTTAACATTTTTGATAAGACATATGGAAACAATGATGGTATTCTTACCGAAGAAGAAATTTATAACACTGAAACAATGGAAAAACTTAAATATAAGGTTGACCTTTCAAATAAGGGAATCACTAATATCAGTGGTATAAAGTATCTTAAATATTATCGTAAGATTGACCTTTCTGGAAATGATTTAGGTGGTACCAATGCAAGTCTCGGAGACCTTGCAAATCTTAATCGCCTTGAACAATTGTCAATGTCTAATTGCAATATATCTTCTATTCCTGATTCTGTATTTGCATCCAAACATTTAATTGAAGGAATTGATCTTTCATATAATAAGTTGAAAGATGTAAATTTCCTCGCTCTTAAAGATAGCCGCACTCATTTTGACTGTGCTTATACAGAATTAAAAGAACTTTTCTTACAAGGCAATTATATTTCAGATATAAGCAATCTTGCATTTACTAATGATAAAGGTGAAAATGTTTCTAGAATTCCAAATGTTAATGTTCTAACACTTTCAAGAGATATTAATTATTTTGAGTACAAGACAAGTAAAAAAACTGGTAAAAAAATTCTCAAAAAATTAAGTTCCAAATTAGATGAGGATAAATATGAGTATGATATAAAAACTCCTATGAATATTGCTCCAATTGGACTGCTTAAAAATGTTTCAACACTATGGCTTGCAAATAATTCTATAACAGATATTGAACCATTGAAAAATTGTAAGCTTCTTGCAACTCTTGATTTATCAGGTAATTCAATAGTTGCTACATCTGCTAATGACGGCCTTGAACCGCTCAGCAAACTTCAGTCAATTGTATGCTTGAAGCTTGATGGCAATGCTGATATTCAAACTGTCAGGTCTTTAAGTAAGCTGATTTATCTTGATGTTCTTTCTTTAAGCAATAATAAAATTGGAAATGTTTCAGGTGTCCTTGACAGACTTACACAGCTTACTTATCTTGACCTCGATAATAATAATCTTTCTTCATTTGATGCAGGTTGTTTCCAAAAGATTAAACGACTTTATCTGGAAAATAATGGCGTACCTGATGATAACGGCGAGATAAAAGAAGAATTCAAACTTAATCAGGTTCAGAATCTTTCCACTGATACAAATCTTATTGAGCTTCGTCTTAACGGAAATAATATTGATAAAAATACAATTGATGGAATTTCATCACTAACACATCTGAAATATCTTTCGCTTTCAGGTAATTCAGTAACTGATCTTGATTTCTTAAAAAATCTTTCCACTCTTACTCATCTTGAACTTGCTCGTTGCAATATAAGACAGAATAGAACAGTTACAAATGTAAATTCAACAACTGGTGAACAAAAAACCGAAGAGATAAGCAATATTTCATATCTTGCAGGACTTACAAACCTTTGTATCCTTGATATTAGTGATAATAAGGATATTAACAGCATTAAAGAATTATCAACATTAACAAAACTCGGTGTATTTTATGCAAATAATATTAAATTGGACGATGCAATGGCTATACGTTCAATGACAAAACTACAGTATCTTTCAATGCAAAATTCAGGGCTTAAAGATCTTAGTTTTTTAAATACACTTAATCTTCTTGAATTTCTTAATTTGTCAGGACATAATGCTGATGCGTTCGATTTCAGGAATATAAAGAATTACGAATATATTGTTGCATTATTCCTTGACTCTGCAAGCGGAACAGAAGCAATCAATATTAATTCATTCACCAATAAGCAAAATTTAAGGTATATGTCAATTGCTAATATGCATGTTGGCTCAATTGATCTAATTCCTGATATGGATAACATTACATATCTTGGTCTGAGAAATATAGGTATAAAAGACTTTAATGGAACAAACTCAGGTACAGATGGATTTATAAAATCTATCACACGTTTCAAAACATTGAAATACATTGACGTAGCTGATAATCCTGAGCTTTTCACAAAAAATAACCTGGAAATGCTTTATGATTTTGTCGGACAAAAGGACAATCCTAAATCCATTATCCTATATAGAGATAATGCACCTGAAGGATACGTGCCGGGAATTATGGATGCTTCAATTGAAGCAAAGGCATTAAAGAATGATGTCAATTTTGGTACAAGTTCAGATAATATGCTTACCGCTATGAGTGCAGGTTATCAACTACAAGAAGCACTTAATGGTTATGATGTTGAATGGCAGCTTGAAGATAATGAACTTTACTATGTAAAAGACGGAAAACTTTACTTCAGAAATACAAAGGAATCAGATGCTTCTGCTAAACTAGCGCTAACAATGGCAATAAAGGGTCTTTACTACAGACAGGAAGATACTAACACCAAGGAAAAAACCCCTGTTTCATTTACTGCTTCAATAAAAACAACCTCTGAATTACGTCCTACAGGTGAAAAAAAATTTGTTAAAACAGAATACACAACTTCTACAGATAATACACTTGATGGTTGGCTTCTTGATAATGATCTCACTGAGTATGGAGGAATTAATTGGGGTGAATGGAGCGGCTGGAGCACAAATGCAGTTTCTGAAAATGAACTCCGTAATGTTCAGACTAAAACTGAAAATGGTTACAGTGAATGGGGCGGCTGGAGCGATTGGATAACAGATTATGTGGCAAGTAGCGATTTAAGACAAGTTGAAACGATACAGGAGCCATATGGATATACGACAAATCATTATTTCTCTGCTTGTGCTGCATCATATAAATCTATAACCGATGCTTTGAAGTCAATAGGTGCAGATAGTTCATTTGCTAGCAGAAATAATATAGCTGCAAATAATGGAATTTCGAATTATAAAGGTACATACGATCAAAATGTTCAGATGCTTAATTTGCTCAAGAATGGGCAACTGATTGAATGGGTAGAAAATTGTACAGGATACACAACGAAATACCATTTTAGAGATCGCTCAACGACTTCAACAACATATTACAGTTACAGAGATGGTGTAAGAGTTCCTTCTGTATATCACTTCCACAGAGATATCTATGAAGATGTTAATGAAGATGCAATTACAGGAATGACACTTGTGGTTGAATAAAAATATACACATTAAAAATACCAAATAGTAATCCCTGTGCTTAAAGCACAGGGATTATTAGAAAGGAAATAATTATGCGTAAACTCTATTTTAAAATATGTTCGGTTATAACAGCTGTTTTATTGATTATTACGAGTTGTATTATGCCTGTAACTGTATTTGCTTTAAGCAATACTAACATTTTTACATTAAGATATATAGAGGAAAACGGAGATGTTAAAGTTCAACTATCAGTTGATGGAATGTTGAATTTAAGCGGATTTGATTCTGTATTAAGTTATGATTCTCAAAAGTATACAGTAAAAAGTACGAATGTATTATGCAGTAATACAATCGTAAATGTAAAATCAGATAAAAGTGAAGTCAATACTTCTTTTGGCTCAATTCAAAATATTTCAAAACCAACTGCTTTTTGTGAAATCATTTTTCATACAACAGGCAAATCAAGCGTTTCTGACTTTAAATTTCAATTATCAAATGCTTACGATGAAAATATGAATTTTGTGGATTTTACTTTAAATACAATTTGGAATGATGAGCAAACAAATTCTACAACAACTCAGCAGCAAACTACAATTGCAACATCTTCAACATATCAAGCTACTACTAAGCTCACAACAACGACAAAAACTACTTCTATAGGGCAGACAGATCTTACCACAGCAACTATTCCTGTTCAAAATAAAAATAATATTTTTTATTATTTTGAAAAATACAATAAAGAATCTAACTGCGTAGAGTTTACATTTGGCATTAAAGGAAATGTAGAATTTGCAAGTATAGATGGCAATTTTACATTTGATTTGTCTGGTCTAGATGAGCCAATATTAATCGAATCGGCTTCAGGCATGATGTCAAACTATTCAAATAAACAACTATTTTATTCGTTTACAAGTAACGGTGAGAATATAACTGATAGCATGGTGCTCTTTAAGTATAATTTCAAGGTTAATAGTAATAATTATAAGTTCAATGTGAAGCCTATAATTTCAAATGTAGCAGATATGAATAATTATATATATGATTACTCTGTTGTAAATGAATCGGATGATTCAAAATCTGATACAACAACTACAGCTACGTCCAAGTCAGTTACTTCAACAACACAAACAACGACTAAACCGGTAACATCCAAGTCAGTTACTTCAACAACACAAACAACATCTAAACCGGTAACGTCCAAGTCAGTTACTTCAACAACACAAACAACATCTAAACCAGTAACGTCAAATTTAGTTACTTCAAAAATTGAAACAACATCTAAACCGGTAACGTCCAAGTCAGTTACTTCAACAACACAAACAACATCTAAACCAGTAACGTCCAAGTCAGTTACTTCAACAACACAAACAACATCTAAACCAGTAACGTCAAATTTAGTTACTTCAACAACACAAACAACATCTAAACCAGTAACGTCCAAGTCAGTTACTTCAACAACACAAACAACATCTAAACCGGTAACGTCCAAGTCAGTTACTTCAACAACACAAACAACATCTAAACCAGTAACGTCCAAGTCAGTTACTTCAACAACACAAACAACGACTAAACCAATAACGTCCAGGTCAGTTATTTCAACAACACAAACAACATCTAAACAAATTACATCAATGTCTTCAACATTGACAACTACGATTACAGCATCTACAACTTCGACATCAAATAGGCATATATCACCATATGAATTTGCCAATTGGGCTGAAAATGATTATTATCAGAAAACAGGCGAAATTCCATTCAGCTCTGATTACAAGGAAATCTTGGATGGAATTATTACCATTACTCTTTACAATGAAACTGGAAATATCATTGACGTTTATAATATAAACGCTAAATCAGGAACAGGAACGGATAATAACGGTGCCGAAGTTAATCTTCCGCAGACCGGTTACAAGTACTCATTATATGATATTATAGCAATAGCTTTAGCAATAATATCATGTGGTTTATCTCTTATCACATATTCACACTTTTATAAAAATTGCAAAAATTATAAGGACTTAAAATAGCAGTAATTAAAATCAAATAATAAAGGCTACCTAATAAAAAACTGTCCGCAAAGAACATTTATGTACAACTTTTAGATGTACATATTAGATCCTGTTCTTATTTGCTTGTAAGTACATATTTCATATCTGCCAAATAATCAATCACTTAATTATGCGTATACCTTGTTAAAAATATCAGTACCCCGGGTTCATATTTATGACCCCGGGGCAGTTTTATGCATTGACAAGTTTGCATTTGGCATTCTTTTTGTAAGCGTCAAATAAGAACGTATGAGATACAATGCCATAAAGACTGATGACGGTAAGGTCAAGGGCAGGATCAGCTTTTACTGTAAAGCTTTAGAAGTCAGCAGACAGGTATTTTACGACTACATCATCCACAAGGATGATCCTTGGAAATATCAATTCCTTGCAGATGAGATAATGAAGATCCATAGCGAGGATAAGCATAACGATACATATGGCAGAAATCGTATGTACATGGCTCTCACACTGAAAAAGAATTCAGGAAAGATAAATATTGATATTCCTTGTGAAACCACCGTTCGTAAGTACATCATATTTTCACCCATCAAAAAATTTCGGATAGCTCCTCTTAATTGATAAACGTTACTGCCTTGTTATATATCCGAAGTACAGCAGCTGCTGTCAACATCCAACTTATTCGTAATCTTTTTACCAGAAAGGTGTCAGTCTTTCAAGTACGGGGTAGCTGAACGCTCCCCAAGAGGAGGACAAGCAATGTATTTACGACTCAAAATTCCTTAGTTTCCTCGTTCCGCAGGGCTGACGAAAGGAGGTTAAATCCTGCAGAATAAATAGCTGATTAATATTTACAGTATAACTTAATAAAACCAAAAATATATTTTAAGCATCTGATAAACAAAATTCACAAAAATTCATTTATATGTTGCAGAAATCGACAAAAAGTAGTATAATATTTCATATCATTACATAAGAAAAGGGGTACGATATAAGGTGAATATTGTAATATGTGACGATGAACAGCATATTTGCGAACAACTGGCAAAAATTTTACATAAGATGGATTCAAAACTTAATATTAAATTGTTTTCCAGCGATTCAAAATTTCTTGATTATGTTGAAAATACTGTATGTGGCGAAATTGATGTGGTTTTCATGGACATAAATCTTAATCCGAATACAAGTGATAAAAATGGAATTGAATGTGCAAAGCGATTATATGAAAAATATCCGAAAATTCAGATTGTATTTATTACAGGATACTGTGAAACTTATGTGTCAAGCCTTTTTTATAAATATGAAAATTTGAAATTCTGTGGAATTCTGCCCAAGCCTTTTAATGAATCTGATGTCAAGGGGATTTTTGAAAAATCAAGAAAAACAATAGAAAAAAAGTGGATTCAGTTTAAGGATTTGAAAGAAAGTGCTGTTTATCTTGACATAGAAAATTTAATATATATAGAAAGCCAACTCCGCTATTTAATTATTCATACTGAAAACAAAGTGTATAAAGGATATGCAAAACTGCTTGATTTTAAGGATAAACTTCCCGGATATTTCTTTTTATGTAACAAAAGTTGTATTGTGAATATAAAAAAAATTGACGCCGTTCACGATAATTCTATAATTTTGAATAATATTGAAATTTCATTAAGCAAATTTGGCGGCACAACTCCTTCACAAAAAAGGCAAGAAATTAATGATCTAAAAGTCATATATCACAATTGGTAAAATAATTTCAATACATATGCGCTTACTTTGTGCTCTACAATATTAATTTTAAAAAGGATTAATCATATGAAAAGTCTTATAATTTTCGATTTAATACGCTATATTACAGTATTTGGAATAGTACTTCTGTTTCATATATTTGCAAAGGACAATTTAGGCAAACCTGATAAGAGATTAATGATTGCTTATTTTTTAGCTTTCCCTGCATGCATTATTTTAAGTGAAACAATAGGCTTTGTATTTGGTTCAATATTTTCATATATAGTTTTTGCACTATATTATATGTTTGCATTCAAACAGCGAAGCATATGGTATCGCCTTTTCTTGTTCATAGCTGCTTTGATCACCGCAATGGCAGGCGATCAGATTGTCGAAACTACATATGTGTTTTTCAGCCATAAGTCTCTTTCTTTAAACAATATCAGTAAAATTGCTTATGCATCAGGTGCAATTTGTGAACTGATAATTGTTTTCCTTCTTCATAAAGTTCTTACCTTTATATTGAAAAAATTTCCGTTTAAAAAGATTAGTCCTGTATTTATATTTGTTTCAGCCAGCCAGTTTATTGTAATCTATGCTATTGTTGCTACAGCAATGCGATATGATATTGTACATAAAAATAAATGGTACCTGATATTTTACTTTATTGCAATTATTTGCAGTCTTGCTTCAAATTTCGTTGTTATTAAAATGAGCAACTCAATAAAAGATAAGGAAATTCTCGAGCAAAAACTTCTGTTTCTTGAAGACTATGATGCTCTCTCACAGAATTATCAGGATAAAGTCAACAGTCATCTAACCGAAATCCGTAAAATTAAGCATGACTTCAATAATTCAATACAAGTCATACGAAGCCTTATTGATAAAAATGATATGGAAAACGCATCTGCTTTAGCTCAGGAACTCCAAAATACTTACATAAGTCAGCCAAGTATTTCATTTTGCCAAAATACTATACTTAATGTTATTTTACAGCAGTCTCAGCAGGAATGCCAGGAAAATAACATTGATTTTCATGTGAAATGTAATTTAGCCGAAAATCTTCCGATGTCAAAGCTCGATATTTGCAGCCTTTTCAATAATCTTCTTAGAAACGCACAATGTGCTGTAATGAAAATTTCTGAAAATGACAATTCACTTCGTCGTGAAATCTTCTTTGAAGCATGGCGTGACCACAATATGATTTTCGTACAGGTTCGCAACCCAAATATATCTGATACAAACTTTCAGAATGGCAGATTCGTAACAACTAAAAATGACCGTGAAAATCATGGATATGGACTGGAAATAGTTAAACATATCGCCGAAAAATATGACGGCTATATGAAAGCATCTTTGGAAAACAACACCTTTTCAGTTCTGATACAACTAAATGTTTCTTGATTGATTGTGCTAAAGCTTTACATGGCAATTAATCAAGATTTATATGGGACGGACGAGCCTCCGTCATTTACTTTTTTAAAAATCCGTGTTATAATAAGGTAGGGTTGAACATACCTATAAATTGGAATTTTATGGAGATTTATTTATATGAATTATTCAATAAGAGAGTTAAGACAAGATGAAATTAAAGTATTAGATACTTTTTTGTATGAAGCAATTTTTATTCCAGAAGGAGTCTCTGCTCCACCCAAAGATATTATCAAGCAGCCGGAGCTTCAAGTGTATGTGAAAAATTTTGGAGAGGATAAAGGAGACTTATGCTTGGTTGCACAAGTCGAAAATGAAATTGTTGGTGCAGTATGGGTTCGTATCATGAATGATTATGGACATATTGATGATGAAACTCCATCGTTCGCAATTTCAATTTTGAAAGAGTATAGAAAGCATGGTATTGGAACTGAGTTAATGAAACAGATGCTAATGAAACTTAAAGTGCAGGGCTATAGGCAAGCTTCCTTAGCTGTTCAAAAAATGAATTATGCAGTCCGTATGTATAAGAATGTAGGATTTGAAATTGTCGATGAAAATAGTGAAGAGTATATTATGATTTGTAAGTTGTAGAAACTTGCAACTTACAGTTTATTGAACTGTTAAAGCAGACTACTTTACATTGTAGTCAAGCTTAACAGCTTTACTGCTATGTGTAAAACAATCTCCGAGAAAAATATCTATCGGGCTTTTAGATTAAAAATGCCGTTGACAAAAGAAAAATAATATGATAGAATATATAGAGAATCTCTATTGAACAGGGGAGCCTTCGGCTGAGAGGAAGCTTGCTTCGACCCTTTACCTGATGCGGATAATACCGACGTAGGAAGAATTCATACATAACTCTGACGTTATCTGCACCACAGTTTATCTGTGGCTTTTTTTATGTCTCATTATAAAAGGTATCTCCTGAATTCATCTCTAAATTTTATCGCCTTACGGCAGAAATGGTGGAAAATCAAATGAACAAAACAAGAAGAATGGTCGAATCAGGAATTTTAATTGCAATGGCAATGGTACTTGCACTTGTATCAAAGGTACTGCCGTTTCACTTACCTTTCGGAGGTTCAATTACGCTTGTAAGTATGCTTCCGATAGTACTATTATCATACAGATATGGTGTAAAATGGGGTCTGTTTTCGTCATTCATATACAGTCTTCTGCAAATAATTATAAGCTTTGATGACGTAAAAGCTTTCTTTGTTCCGCAGGACTATAAAATGACGGCAAGCATCGGAATAATTTTTCTCGATTATATTGCAGCTTACACAGCACTCGGTATCGGCGGAATATTCAGAAACCGATTCAAAAAAGCATCTTCTGCTCTTGTAATGGGTTCTGTAGCCGCACTGATGCTAAGATACATAATACATATAATTTCAGGAACAATTTTCTTCGGAGCATGGGCAGAATGGTTCTTCACACAGGAGGGATTTTACAAAATAGGACAGACAATACTTGATACATTTTCAGGAAACTCCCTTGCACTTGTCTACTCGATATTCTACAACGGGCTGTATATGATACCCGAAATAATTATAACTGCCGTTGCCGCAGGAGTCGTTGGCGCAGTACCTGTAATCGGAAGAAAAATGGACATTATACCATCTGCAAAGACAATTGCAGCGGAGGCTTAAAATGACTGAACGTGAGGAAATTCTGAAGTATGGTCTGACTTTTCCGGATTCATACGTCGATACACCCTTTAAAGACGAAAATTGGGTACTTCTGAGATACAGGAAAAATAAACACGCTTTTGCATGGACTTTTGAACGTGAGGGACATATCTGGGTGAACGTCAAGGCATCACCGCAATGGCTCGACTTCTGGCGGAATCTCTACAGCTCGGTTGTTCCTGCCTATCACCTGAGCAAACAACACTGGAACTCAATTATACTCGACGGAACAGTTCCTGATGACGATATAAGAAAAATGATTTCAGAGAGCTATCAGCTTGTCATAAAAAGTCCTAAATAACAGCATTTTCGTCCTAAAGGCAATGCCATTTAGTAATGCTTTAAAAAGTTTTTGAAAAATATGAAAAAATCTGACAAGGTACTTGAAAAAATATTGCAAATGGTGTAAAATAGAAATGTTAGTTGTTAATTTAGTAACAACATAAGACGTTATCTGAAAAACTCTTCGAATTTTAGAAAAAATGCTTTTCGGAAACTGTCTGAAGCAATGTATATTTTAACACGAAAGGATGTCATAACAATGGCTGGGTTAAACAAAGTTACTGTAGACGATATCAATGTAAAGGGCAAAAAAGTTCTTGTAAGATGCGATTTCAACGTTCCGCTCAAAGACGGAGTTATCACTAATGATAACAGAATTCAGGTTGCTCTTCCTACTATCAAGAAGCTTATAGCTGACGGAGGCAAGGTTGTTCTCTGCTCACATCTCGGCAAGCCTAAGAACGGTCCGGAGGATAAATTCTCACTCGCTCCTGTTGCTGCAAGACTCGCTGAGGTTCTCGCTCCAACTAAGGTGACTTTCGCAAATGACGATGCTGTTGTAGGCGATAACGCTAAGAAGGCTGTTGCTGAAATGGCTAACGGCGAAGTCGTTCTTCTCCAGAACACAAGATTCCGTGGCAATGACGAAACTAAAAACGGCGAAGGCTTCTCTAAAGAACTTGCTGACCTCGTTGACAACCAGGTATTCGTTATGGACGCTTTCGGTTCTGCCCACAGAGCTCACGCTTCAACTGCCGGCGTTACAAAGTTCGTTAAGGAAACTGCTGTTGGCTACCTCATGCAGAAGGAAATCAAGTATCTCGGAAACGCTGTTGAAGTTCCTGTACGTCCTTTCGTTGCTATACTCGGCGGTGCAAAAGTTGCCGACAAACTCAACGTTATCTCTAATCTTCTCGAAAAATGCGATACTCTTATCATAGGCGGCGGTATGGCTTACACATTTATAAAGGCTAACGGCGGCTCAATCGGTAAGTCTCTCGTTGATGACGAAAAGCTCGATTACTGCAAGGAAATGCTCGCTAAGGCTGAAAAGCTCGGCAAGAAAATTCTTCTTCCTGTTGATACTGCTATCGCTTCATCTTTCCCTGACCCTATCGACGCTGAAATCGCTATCCAAAACGTTGACTCAGATAAAATTCCTGCAGATATGATGGGTCTTGATATCGGCGTTAAAACTCAGCAGATCTTCGCTGACGCTGTAAAGACTGCTAAAACTGTTGTTTGGAACGGACCTATGGGCGTTTTTGAAAACCCTGTTCTCGCTAAGGGTACTATTGCTGTTGCAAAGGCTCTTGCAGATACAGATGCTACAACAATCATCGGCGGTGGTGACTCAGCTGCTGCTGTTATGCAGCTCGGATTCGCTGACAAGATGAGCCACATCTCAACCGGCGGCGGTGCTTCTCTTGAATACCTCGAAGGCAAGGTTCTTCCTGGTGTTGACGCAATCGCTGAAAAGTAATTCTCGCTGCTTTCAGGGCAACGTCCAATTACTGCCGAATTTCCGTCCGATTCTGTATGCCGCATAAGATTAAATCAAACAATAGGGGCGGATTATCACATTCGCCCTTATTCTACTAAAATAGCACTGCACACGCCTTGTGCATTGTTTCACTGATTATACCGTATACTTACACAATGTCACACTTCATGCCGTGACAGATTGGAGTGAATTATGGATAAGATTAAAAGCTTTACAGAAAATCATGAGGAAAATACTCTGCTTTACATTCTTGTTGCCTTTATGCTCGGAGTTCTAATCGGCTTAATCGCTTCGCCTGCAAAAAATGGTATAACATTATTCAGCAACAACGGCTGCGACAACAATATCAAGGACAACGGCAGCTGTAATTCTTCAGACAGCTCCAAAAGAATCGAAAAAAAATAAATCAGCACACCATATACCAATATGACAATATTTCGTAAGGAGAAATTACAATGAATAAATCATCAAGAAAGGCAATTATTGCCGGCAACTGGAAAATGAACAAAACAAGACCTGAGGCTAAGGAGCTTCTCGAAGCTATCAAGCCACTCGTTGCAAATGCTGACGGCAAGGTAGAAGTTATCGCTTGCGTTCCTTTTACAAACCTCGAAACAGCTATTAATGCTACAGCAGGTTCTAACGTAAAAATCGGTGCTGAAAACGTTCACTTTGAAAAGAGCGGCGCTTTCACAGGCGAAATTTCTGCTGATATGCTCGTTGAACTCGGCGTTGAATACGTTGTAATCGGTCACAGCGAAAGAAGACAGTATTTCGGTGAAACAGACGAAACTGTAAACAAGAGAACTAAGGCTGCACTCGCTGCAGGTCTTAAACCAATCGTTTGCGTTGGCGAACTTCTCTGGGAACGTGAATGCAACATTACTGAAGAAGTTATCGCTCGTCAGATAAAGCTCGACCTCTTTGACGTTTCTGCTGCTGATGCTAAGAAAACTGTCATCGCTTACGAACCTGTATGGGCTATCGGAACAGGTAAAACTGCTACCGCTGATCAGGCTGAAGAAGTTTGCGCTTTCATTCGTTCAACTCTCGCAAAAATCTATGACAATGCTACTGCTGAGGCTATCACAATTCAGTACGGCGGTTCAATGAACGCTAAGAACTGTGCTGAACTTCTTGCAAAAACAAACGTTGACGGCGGACTTATCGGCGGTGCTTCACTTAAAGCTGCTGACTTTAACACTATCGTTCAGGCTGCCGTTCAGGGCTGATTATTTCCTGTAACGTGACTCCGTTTAAGAACTTGTCTTCATAAGAAATTGCTCAAAAGACGTGCATGGATTCTTGTGAAAACAAGTTTTAAGAGTTTTCGTGTTTATTTGGAGACCGCTTATGGTCTCCAAATGTTTTTCTTTTAAAAAATTTGCAAACAGCTATTATATAATGAGACACATTATTCTATGCAATTCAATATCGGGCTTATTATGTTAGCCCTACATAGCCGCTATGCGGATTGAATTGCCTGAAAGGGTTATATTATGAGTAAAAAACCGGTAGCACTTATCATCATGGACGGCTTTGGCTATAATCCAAGCGATTACGGCAACGCTGTCAAAGCTGCAAAAAAACCTAATATCGACAAATATATGCAGGGCCCTAATACTCTTATCGGAGCAAGCGGCCTAAACGTAGGTCTGCCTGACGGTCAGATGGGCAACTCTGAAGTCGGTCATACAAATATAGGCGCAGGTCGTATCGTTTACCAGATGCTTGTGAAAATTTCAAAGTCTATCAAGGACGGAGATTTCTTCCAGAATAAGGCTCTTATGGGTGCAATGGACAACTGTAAGAAAAATGGTTCGGCTCTTCACCTTATGGGACTCCTCTCTCCCGGCGGCGTTCACAGCCACATCGAACACCTCTACGGTCTGCTCGAAATGGCTAAGAAAAATGGCATTAAAAATGTATACGTCCACGCTTTTCTCGACGGTCGTGATGTTCCGCCGTCTTCTGCCGCAGGTTTTATGAAGGACGCTGTTGCAGAAATCAAAAAAATCGGCGTCGGCTCCGTTGCAACTATCAGCGGACGTTTCTACGCTATGGACAGAGATAACGCATGGGACAGAGTCGAAAAAGCTTACAATGCTCTCGTTCTCGGCGAAGGCATTCAGGAAACCGATCCAGTTCAAGCTATCGAAAATTCCTATGCCAACAAGATTACAGACGAATTTATGCTCCCTACTGTCGTTGACAAAAACGGTATGATTAAGGCAAACGACAGCGTGATTTTCTTTAATTTCCGCCCAGACCGTGCAAGACAGCTCACAAGAACTTTTGTTGACCCGGATTTCAACGGCTTCAAAAGAGCAAACGGTTTCTTTAAACTCAACTTTGTATGTATGGCACAATATGACGCTTCAATGCCAAATGTTACAGTTGCTTTCCCTCCGGAACAGCTTAAAATGACTCTCGGCGAATACCTCAGCAAATCCGGTAAAACTCAGCTCCGTATCGCTGAAACTCAGAAGTACGCTCACGTAACATTCTTCTTTAACGGCGGTGAGGAAAAACAATTCGATGGTGAGGACAGAATTCTTATCAAGTCGCCTGATGTCGAAACTTTCGATATGAAGCCTGAAATGAGTGCTTTCGAAGTTACAGATGCTGTTGTTGACGCTATAAACTCCGATAAGTACGATGTAATAATACTTAACTATGCAAACTGCGATATGGTAGGTCATACCGGTATTTTCGATGCCGCTAAAACTGCCGTCGAAGCTGTTGATACCTGCGTTGGCAGAATGGTTGACGCTATCCTTGCAAAGGGTGGTGCTGCTGTAATTACTGCTGACCACGGCAATGCCGATAAAATGTGCGAACCCGATGGAAGTCCGTTTACAGCTCACACAACAAATCCTGTACCACTTATGATAGTCGGTTATGACTGCAAACTTCGTGACGGAGGCGTTCTCGCCGATATCGCTCCTACTATGCTTCAGATTCTTGGTGTACCTCAGCCTGCAGAAATGACAGGGAAGTCACTCATTATTAAATAATATGTAAATCTAAAAGCTGCCCACAAATGTTCTTTGTGGACAGCTTTTCTTAGATAGCCTTTATTATTTATTTTGGCTGCTATAAGGTACAGAAACTGTACATTTTACTTGTGTACATATTCACAGTTCACCGCAACTCCTGCCACGGTTCTTTTTACCTTTTATGTTTACATTTTAATCCCATTTTGTGATAGCTTTATGTCAGTAAGGCGAAATTAAACTTGACAACTTCTATAAGGTATGCTACCATTTAAATAAGAAACTTAAACTGATTATTTTAAAGCAATGGAATTTTCAATAAAACTTAACACAAATTAATATAACAGATGAAATTGAATATGTCGCTCCAAAATTAACACTTCGGCCGGGCAAGTTGAACAGTAGCATCGCAGAAAATGAACAGCGCCATCGCAGGATTGAACATCAGGGGAAATCACGATAAAATGGTATCACACGCAAGCGCATGAATATTGGAAAGGAGGTCATATAAATGACCGATTGCCGTGAGATTCTGAGACAGCATAGCCTAGGATTAAGCAACACTGAGATTGCAGCATACTGCAAATGCTCAAGGACAACTGTGATCAAAGTACTGAATCTTGCCTGAGCCAACAGTCTGAGCTATCCTCTTCCTGAAGCAATGTCTGACGCACAGCTTGAAATGGTGCTGTTTCCTGCAAGTGCTGTAAAACCGGAGTACAAAATGTCTAACTACGAATATGTATTATATCACATTTTGATTTGCTTGTCTAGCTAATTTTGAGATGCTATATTAGGTTAAACTTCTCAAATACATCTTCAAGAAGCTGTTCATCGCTCTTTTGCTTATCGTCGGATACATCCATAGCATAGACAAGTGTGTACTTCTCTTTATTCGGAGTAATGCCCTTATCCTGCAAGCTTTTCAGCGGTTCAAAGCAAAGATTACGAGTCTCAGGATTATCATTGAGCTGATAAATTCCGACTGCCTTTTCTGTGCTAAGTGGGAGCATACCGTCCCAAGTGTAGCCGAAGCTGTTTCTGTCAGCAACGGTTACGCTGTCATCAGGCATCGTAACTTCAAGCTTTTTGCCATTCTCCTCTTTCTGCCTTTGCTTTTCGAGAATTCCTTTCATTTCGGTCAGACGATAGACCATTTCATCAACAAAAACTGAGTGAACGTCAGTAACATACTGTTGCGTGTTGTCATATTTCAGCTTCATATCTGGATAATCATACTTTTCAGCAATCGTTTTGACTTCAGGAGAAAATCTACCATCATATTCGCTTTTCATCTTAACCGTTCTAGCAAGCACATATAGCGGACGGTCAACACCATATTCAGATACGAGTTTATCTAAAAACAGTTTACCTCGCTTTTCGTGATAAGCCATAGAAGCATCGGCTTCAATGGCTTTCTTAACCTCCATATTGAGCTTAAAACTGTTACGCCACAAGTCGGTTTCTTCAAATTTTGCGGCTTCAGCGGCTGACTTCTGATATATTGGGGATTCCGCTTTATTTATCATTGGTTCAGGGGAACTTTTCGGCTACTTCGCTGACCTTTTCTTTCTGTTGCTTTTCCTTGCCGGTTACAGTAGCTACCGCCGCCTTATAGTCCTCGACGTTCTTCTGACCGATTGTCAGAGTAGTTTTGTCGCCGTTAATACGTCCGCTAAAAGGGATATTGTTATCGGTAAGGCATTTTGCAACCTTTTCAGCCGTTTCCGACTTCAAACGAAAATACTGCTTATCCGGTATAGCGGAATAAGCAGTATTTCCAATGATATTTGATTTGTCAGGCAGTTCGGCTGTTTTTTACTGTTCCTTTGTGCGTTCCTGCATTACATCAGTAATGCTGTTAATCAGTTCATTCGATGTTGCTCGAATGGTTTCAAGGGAGGATTTCAGTTCAGGGACTTCCTTTCCCGAACCCCAAGAAGCGACATAGCCGAAGCTGTAATCCGAAGTATCAATGCCGAAATGCGTACATACCGTAAATGCGATACTCTCCGCTTCAACCTCCTCCGTATTTCTGTCATTTGGCATTTCGTCAATATCGCTTCTCTTTAATGCTCTGTCGTGAAGCTTAGAATGGGCGATTTCGTGGACGGCAGTCTTGATTGTCTGAACCTCTGACATTCCCTCATTGATAGCGATTTTCTGAGTGTCACGGCTAAAATATCCCTTTGCGCCGCTATCAATCTTTTCAAATTCAATCGGCACAGGCGATACCTCCTTCAATGCTGCAAAGAATTTCTCAAAGTCCTTGACATTTCCCGTAAGCTCATCAGCACCGAGTGTTGGAAGCTCCTTGCCGTTGGTTTGACTTACGTCAAAAACGCTGACAACCTTAAACGAAGGAATTTTGACCTCAACCTCCTCTGTAATCGGCTTTCCGTCCTTATCAAGAACAGGAAGCTGTGTATCCTTGTCGAGCTTTGTCTGTTCCTTGCGGATAGTGTAGGGCGAGGGAGCAAATATCTGAATGCCTTTCTCTCCTTGGTTTACGCTTCGCTCAAACTTGTTTTTCCAAGTGTTATAGCCTGCTACCAACGAGGCATCAGGCTTTTGCATTGCAATGAGCATTGTGTTGTTAAAGCTGTAATTGTGAAATTTCGACATTGTGGCAAGGTATTTCTTGAAGTTATCGCCGTTCACCAAGTCCTTAATTCCGTTTTCAAGCTTGTCGGTTATTTCTGCAACACGCTCTTTGTCAGTTTTCTTTTCATATTCGGGCATTTACTTCATCCTTTCTGACGCAAAAAAAGAGAAGCGTTATTCACACTTCTCTCATTTTGATAGTAATTTAATTGTGGCTTGCTAACCATTCAAATAGTTTGTCACATTCCATCGAACCGTCTGCTAAAGCCAATCCAATGGAAATTAGCTCATCTTGCGTACATTCAATATCAACACCATTCAAAAGAAGAAAAACAAGCATTGCGTGTATCCCTATGCGCTTGTTTCCATCTACAAATGGATGATTGCTTACGAGGGAATAACCAAGTCGGGCAGCCTTTTGAAGCAATGTAGGATACAAGTCATACCCATCAAAAGTTTGAAACGGCGCATTCATTGAGGACTAAAGCATTCCATCATCACGAACGCCATCAGAACCACCTGTTTCGGCTATCAAGGAGCTGTGCATACTCACTACCTGATTTTTTGTAAGCTGTATCATTTCGCAAGCTCCTTATATGCCTTTAAATTTCTGTTAATCAGTCTTTTGGATATTTCGTTCACATCCTCATCAGGTGCAGTCTGGCGCTTTTCAACCTCTGAAAACTCCATAATTACATAACGAGGAACATTGTTTTTCAGAATAACAGCAGCTCCGCTTTCATCTACAAGACGAGCCACCTTTGAGAAATTCTGATTAGCTTCTGTGATTGAAACAAGATTACTTGTATTAACTGTCATAGTGAACTCCTCCTTTCTCACTTATAGTATACACTAATTATAGGAGAAATTCAACCTATTTTAAAATTATTTTTTTGATGTTTTTCTTGGAGCAAACTCCAGTTTGAAGTTTACATACGTTCCCGTATCATCAAGACAAACTGTAGCATCATAATTTCTGCCTGATTTCTGCGAATACAGCCTTTGACTGCAATCTTACCGTCCATAATCAGAGCCTTTGCCATTTCCTTTGTGAACGCTTTCTTTGCCGTCTGAAAGAACTTATTGTCTTTCCAGAGAACAAAGCCACAGCTTCTGTCCTCACAAGAATAAGCTTTCGGGGTTTCAATGATATTTTTCTTACAGCGTGGGCATACGCCGATAACCTCACCGCCTCTGTTTGGTGTAACTTTGCTTTCATTGGCATTGCTTTTCGTAGACGATATAATGTCATTGGTGAGCTTGCCGATGTCAGCCATAAACTGTTCCAAGGTGAATTTGCCCTGTGCCATAAGGGAAAGAGAATTTTCCCATTCGGCTGTGAGAGCCGCAGACTTGACTATATCGGGCATTACTGAAATAAGGCCTTTTCCGCTGCCGGTAACAACGAGATTTTTCTTCTCACGCATAATAAATCCTGATTTTGTGAGCTTTTCAATGATACTTGCCATTGTAGCAGGCGTACCAAGACCTGAACGCTCAACATCCTCTGTGATTTCGTCCGTTCCTGCTCGTTCCATAGCTGAAAGCAGCGTGTCTCGCCTGTCGGCTCGGTCGGTGCTTCTGAATGCTGTTTGCATTCAGAGGTTGCCACTGGCAACCCGCACCCCTCGATATATCCATCCTTGCGGTCAGATACTCCGAGAGCCTTAGCAAGTGCCATTCCGACACTTGACTTTTCCGCAACCACAAGCTGCATACCAAATCATTCCTTTCAAGGTAAAATAAAAGAGCCTCTCAGAGAGAAGCTCTTTTGTAATATGAAGTTCTTAAAATGATTTAACAAGTTCAATGCAAGTAACTGGTGTAGTAAGAACATCTATGGTATTGTTTTCTTCATCGAAAAACTCTACTTCAAAGCACTCACCGTCATACTCCAGCACAATTGTGCCTTTTGTGCCAATAGCAAGACCTCCGAATTGCTTTGTAAGGCGTACAATATCTAACTCTTTCATAAATTCCATCTTACCCATACAAAACTGTTATATCCTTTTCGACATCATAAATGGTTTTGCCGTTGAAAATGAGAGCTTCTTCAAACGCTTCAATACATTTGATGCGACTAACATCTGTCATCTTGAATAAACAATTATCTTGCGATATGTTGAATAATTCGAGCGTATATTCGTTGTTTTCCATATATCCCGAAACCATATATCTCATATCCTGATATACAAATTCTATTTCAGGATTATAGTAAAGGTCTGATATGAAATCGCTTATTGATTTTCCGTTCAATTTTTTCGCCTCCTGTAATATAAGGATAAATAATCGTCTATTTGTTGCTGAGTAACTCCTTTAAAGTATTTCTTGTATTTTGAGATTTCTTCAGGTGTCATTAGCCTGCTTTTTTGACGATTATCAATTCCGGGTTTTGAAAACTCATGTATGTGAAATACATTTTTCCCGTTTTCGGATAAGCCACTTTCAAAATGATAACCAACTTCAAATGTCGGAAGATGATTATCGTTAAACTCCCTGTATTGTCTAAATTCACCATGTTTCTTGTCCAAGATTATATACGAAGATGATGAATGTGCTTCCGCAGGCATACTATGACTTAATGTTGTATTAATGGGAACTAATACTTTTACACCATCAACTTTGCCAACCGTTTCATAAACATAACTCTGCTGCTTTCCTTCTGTATAAGCACCTCTACCACCCATATCAGCGAACCACCTTTCTTGATGAAAGATAGTCAACAGCGACAATATTACCGTCCATTTCATCGAAAGGCTTTCCGAAGCATATTATGCAAGCGGGAGAGAGCTTTTCAAGCATTGCATTATATCCATGCAAAAACGCAAGCTTATTGCCCTTACAGCCTATCATCCCAATTGCCACTATGGAATCCAGTTCCACACCATCGAAACAAAAGCTGTAGCTTCTTGAATCACCCCAGCTTATCGTTGGATAAACCGTAAGACCCTTGCTCTGCCAATATGCACCTACCCAGCGGTTTTTAGCAACGTTTTCAAGCTGTCGCCATAAATCCATATAGGAATATGTAGAAAAATCAGGTGTAAGCAGAAAAGCATACTGTGAGTAGCGTTTCAAAGAACGTTCGGGATTATCATATATCCCTGAAAATCGCCAATCATCAACAAAAAAGTGAACACCCTTTGGAGCGTTCACTTAGGGATTTATGAAACAAGTAAATTTTTGAGTGATACCTTCAAACGGAAACAAAGAAAAACGGTTATGTAAGAGCAGTTACGCTCCTGTATGACCGTTTTCTTTATATTTAAATATTAGGCTCGAAATACCAAGTTTAGTCTTTTCCAGTCATTTGAGTATTATCGTCCATTATTATGTCTCTGAATTTTCTACCATCAATAATACAATTATCAAGCAGACTTTCCATATCTGAATATTCGCCAATCAATGAATATTCATGTCCTTTTGAATCTTTAATTGCATTAAACTTATAAATACCAAAGACAGCTTCTTTGCCATCTGGAAGAATAGTACATTTTGAATTATACATTGCCCCAGTATGCAATCTGTACCTTTTTCCGTTGTGTATAAAATCAAGTCCAAGCCAATGTCCGCCCGATGGATTCCATTCACCTGTATATTCATTTATAAATTCATCAAGTGAACTGTACTCATTTAATCTCATAATAAGTGATACTCCTTAAATCTCTTAATGTACTACGCATCCACTCATTCAATTTCGGTTTCAGTATTCCAAAAAGTTTTTCCACCAAAAATAGGAGCTTTCAGAAAGGCATCTTGGCATTCGGCTATTGTTTTGCCGTCATATTCCCATACATATTCTTCACATGGCGGTTGATATTGAAAAACTTCCATATGCACACCTTTGTTTGGAATCGTGTAACCTTGAAACCAATATTTAATACCTTGAAAAACAAAAATGGTATCTTGACAGGAATAAATTCTGTCAACAAATTCTTTTACATCACCGTTTATCATATTTTACCCCCAAATTACTTTCACATCGCTCTCAATATCATAAATTGTTTTGCCATCAAATATTTTTGCTTGTTCAAATGCATCCATGCGTTCTTGTGGTGTTTTATAAGAGGCATTCAATAAATAATCATGTAGTGGTTCGGTTCCATCACTCTTTTCCCAATAATCAACTGTTATGTTATAAACATTGTTGATAAAATTTCCTTGGATAAAATATGTTTTATTCGACAATGTAAATTCAATTTCATCTCCATAATAGATTTTATCCAAGAACTCATTAATCGACATACCAGTCATTTAAATAACCCCCTTAAAAAATTTTTTGTATTTTTTGTATTCCTTTTTTGTCAATGGTCGAGCTTGACGATTAGAGAAATCATCAGGTTTGTACTCGTGAACGTGAAGCACTGGCTTTCTTGAAGAATCAATGCTTTTTTCAGGATGATAAGCTATTTCAAATTTCAAAAAATGATTGCTATCATATTCACGATACATTCTAAAATCCCCATTTTTATTCAACATAATATATGCTGAACTGGAATGTGCTTCTTCAGGCAGTCCGCCGCTTGCTTTGTGGTTTAATTTCTGTAATACTTTAACACCATCAATTTTATCTACCGTTTCATATGAATATGCCACAGAATTGCCTGCAGCAAAGGTTCCTCTACCACCCATATTATCGTACCACCTTTCTGGAAGAACGATAGTCAACTGGAATGATATTTTCTGACATTTCTTCAAACGGTGTGCCGAAACATATAATGGCAGTAGGCTCCAATTTGTCCAGCATTGCATTGTAGCCACGCATAAATTCTGTTTTGTTTCCCTTGCATCCAATCATCCCAATGGCAACAATAGCGTTCTTTTCTACACCGTCAAAGCAAAAGTCATAACTTCTTGGTGTACTCCAGCTAATTGTGGGAATTACCGTCAATCCTTTACTTTGCCAATAGGCACCACACCATCGATTCTTTGCCACACTTTCTAACTGACGCCACATATCCATATCTGCATATGTAGAAAAATCAGGCGTTAGCAGAAATGCATATTGTGCATATCTCTGAAAAGAGCGTTTAGGGTTGTTGTATATTCCATTGAAACGATAATCATCTACAAAGAAATGAACTCCACTTTTTTTGTTTTCTTGCTTGTCATTTGCTTTTGTGTCAGAACAGGCAATAAGCGAAACATCAGTCGTGTCAATTTCTTGCTTTTTAATTAAAGGTATGTTCCATTTTCCGTGCTTTTCGTAACTATTACGCATGAATAATGTGTTAGCCCTCATATTTTTACTTGTATTTACTTGCATAAATATTCCTTTCCGCTGTTAAACAGCACTTTTTTTAATTTGTCAATAGACATTTTGAAAGGAATATGCTAAAATAATCAAAGAGATTTGAGTATGCTTTTAGCATATTCCACAGAAAACACATTTGTCTGCTGCGCCAACAGCTTATCGGCACGTTTTTCTTTGTCTTATAAATAATCCATTGGAATCACACCTTTCTGATATGTAGATGTCATATTTTGCTTAACTGAAGTTTTGCAGCATCATATGAAACACCGCATTGCTCGGTTACTTCCGACCATGACATTCCTTTTACAAGGTCAGAGTCTATCATAAGTTCTCCGGCTAAGCATTTTGCTTGCCACTCAGGATCACGGTATGGTGGAATATCAACATCACCAAATGAACGAGCCAATCTGAAACCGCAAACGCATAAGGTAATAAAGTAAGCAAATTCATGTGCAATGGTCATTCTATCACGTCCACCGCCATTACAGGCACTATCATAAACATCCTCACGAATTTTGATTGTTTTTGTTGTAATATCAGTAACAGCATGTTCATTTTCTTCCAATTCATCAGCAGAAACGATTTCAAAATGTGCATCTTCATCAAATAGATGCAACATTTCAAGCACTTCGGTTATTGGAAAATACAGCTCGTTTTTTAAGTCTAACATCTCTCTTATTTTTTTAGCAAGTCGTCTTAAATCCATTCTGGATTTTGCCTCTACACAAATTTTACTAATAACTTATTCCTCCTTACTATGATTCAAGAATTTCAGTATCTGGATTGCCAATTCATCGTCCATATCATCGAATTTTCTTGCAAACTGTAAAGCCAAATCACGCTTGCATATATTGTTTGCGGACAATTCAATTTCAATGCTTTTTAAACTTTGGTCACGAGCCTTTGATAATTCCTGTTGCTCTTTTTCGGATAAATTGTAAATTGAAGTTAATTTTTGGATTAAATCAGTAGGAATATTTCTTTTGCCACATTCAATCGCAGATAAATATGAAGAAGTCATATTTAGTTTTTCAGCCATTGATTTCAATATTTCACCACGGTCAATGCGTAATTTCCTTAATGCCTTTCCAAATTCCGTAATCACTCCTATCAACTCCTTTCGTTTAGTAGTATAACACATAGCGATGATTTTGTCAACAGCTTTTGTTGATTTTATTTTTTCTTATGTAAAAGCCTGATTTCTCAGGCTTGCAGAACTTATTCGTCCTCATATTACTCTTTATCGTAATAGGTTGCTTTTTGGCTTTCTGCCGTATAGGTCGTAGAGATAATTGACATACTGCCATCGCTCATCATCATCGTGCAAGAGCCAAGCAGTCCTGCCAATACTCAGAACAGCAAAAGTGCGGCGATAAGGATTATTAGAACGACCTTATTCTTTGCAGCGGCTTCAACGAGCTTTTTACCGAGCTTTGTGATTGTTTCCTGTGCCTTTGCAACACCCTGACGGGCAGTTTTTGCATTCTTAGTGTACTGTCGCTTCATCTGTGACTTTTTCATAGCCTGTTTTACGGTACTGCTGTTGCGTAGCTCATTGTTTTCCGACAGAGCCTTGTGAAAATTAAGCTTGCTGTGAGCATTATCGGAACTCATCTGAAGCTTTGAAACCTTACGTTGCGGTCGTGTTTTCAGGTTCTCATTTGCAGCGTGTAAAGCACTTTTTCCTGTATGAAGTGCTGACTCCGCAACCTTTTCGGTGCTGTGAGCCGCTTTGAGAGCCGAGTTATCGTCCTCATACTTTGAAATCTGACTGTGTACCACACCGGAAACGCTTGCTTTGACGGCGTGTTCCGTTACTTTAATGCCTTTTGTCACAATACCGCTGTGCTTTGTCGGTTTCAGCTCTTTCTCGAAAACGAGCTTATGCTGAACCTTGCCTTTTTCATCATTCCATACACGCTGACGGCGAATAGTGGTCTGATGAGGGAGCTTTTTCTCCGCTTTGGCAAGCTTCTTGTCAGCCTTTGCAACTTTCTTCTCGTCCTTATCAATTTTCTTGCTGAGCTTATTCAGCTTTTTTTCGTCTTTTGTGTAAATAAGCTTGTCGGCAACCGAACCATCGTCATTTTCAAAACTCAAAGCACTTTCGTCAGGCTTGTCAGTCAGTTTTTCTGCCGCCGCAGAGTGTTCCTTCAGGGTATTGCGAGTTTTGTCTGACTTCATCTTGCTTTCGGGAACATCACCTTCGTCTGGAATATCAACGCTTTCTGCTGTATCAGTATTTTGAGCTTCAAAGGCAAGCTTCTTTTCCTTGACCTCGGCTTTTTCCTCACGAATACGCTGTTTGTGCTTGCGCTTGATAGCCTGAACTCCGAACTGTTTCTCATCAACCTTTTTTGGCTTGAATTTGATTGCAAGCGGAGGAATGAACGTTGAAACCGTTTGTTCCGACTGCTGATTATCCTCATCATTGGCAACAGGCTTTTCGGGGTTATTCATGCCAAATTTGAGATTGGTATAAACACGCTTTCTCGGTTCAGGCGGTGAAAGACCTGCGGCTTTGATTTTGTCAAGCTGTTCGGTTGTTTTTGTCGGCTTCAAGACTGCTTCTGTGAGCTTGCCTGATACCCGTGTAGTTGAGCCGTCAGCAAGGTTCTTTTCGATTGCTTCGTCCCGTGAATTCTTCAAAACAACCTTGTCTGTTGCTTTCAGCTCTTGTCCTGCCACTGACGATACCTCCTTTCGTAAAATTCGCATTCAAAACGGATATGTACAGCTTGTGCTTTTTAGGAAAGCGTGGTATAATTACATTGTTCTTATTTCGTTTTTGTTGGAGGGTATAATGAATGAAGAAAAATGACAGATTTAATTTTAACATTAAAGATGAAACAAGCCTGCACAGGAAAGCTGGAGTATATCTAAATTCTCCCAAGAAGTATGCGAAGTATACTAATCATATTGATGAAAAGAAACAACACTATTTATGGAATCGTCAAGATTGGAATGACTATGCAAAGTCTAAAATAGAAGATAATTGTTTGCTTTATGATAAAGAGACTTCACAATATAATGAAAAATATTTATAGGGCACCTCTAAAAACCCCGTAAAACACGTTCAAAAATTTTGGCAGGCATAAAAACAGCGACATTCACTCTAAAGCAGAGTAAATATCGCAAAATAAAAAGTATTTCAATGTTTTCATCGCCCAT